>CAYMRG010000625.1:2608-3367 GCA_964392555.1 uncultured candidatus Brocadiaceae bacterium | reverse complement strand
GCCCACGTCGAACGTGAAGCGCGTGCGCAGCGAGTCCTTCTCGAAGATCATCGCCAGGCGCTTGTTGGTCAGCACGGCCGGGTGGGTCGTGCGGCCGGCCTTCAGGGCGCGCGCGGTGGCGAAGATGCGCTCGATGTCCGCGGTCGTCAGCAGCGACGTGCAGAGCAGGTCCTTCTGCGACAGCGGCGACAGGTCGAGGTCGCTGGACTTGGACGAACGGCTCATCGGCGGGTCTCCGTGGGCTGGGGGGCGGGCAGGTTCTTCAGGACGGTGCGCAGGCGGGACAGACCGTCCTGCACCTGGGCAGCAGTGAGCACGAAGGGGGGCACGATGCGCAGCACGTCGCCGGCCGTGCAGTTGACGATCAGGCCGGCCTGGTAGAGCGCCTTCTGCACCTCGGCGGCCGAGTGGTGCAGCCGCAGGCCGAGGATCAGGCCGCGGCCGCGGACCTCGCGGACGATCGGGAATTCGCGCTGCAGCGCGACCAGGCCGTCACGCAGCTCGCGACCGCGGGCGGCGACGTTGTCGAGCAGGCCGGCGTCGACCGCGTCGAGGAACACCAGCGCCGCGCGGCAGACCAGCGGACCGCCGGCGAACGTCGAGCCGTGCTCGCCCTTGGCGAACGTGTCGGCGAGCGCCGCGGTGGTCAGGCACGCGCCCATCGGCAGGCCGGCCGCGATCGGCTTGGCCAGTGCTACGACGTCGGGCACGACGCCGGCGTGCTGCGCGGCGAGGAAGCGGCCGGTGCGGCCGCAGCCG
>CAYMRG010000625.1:0-2598 GCA_964392555.1 uncultured candidatus Brocadiaceae bacterium | reverse complement strand
TCTCGTCGTGGACCAGCAGCGTCCCGGTGGCGGTGCACAGCTCGCGCGCGGCCTGCAGGAAGCCCGCCGACAGCTCGCGGATGCCGCCTTCGCCCTGGATCGGCTCGAGCACGAACGCCGCGGGCTTCTGCTCGCGCAGCGTGCGAGCCAGCGCGTCCCGGTCCTCGGGCGCGATCCAGGTCACCTGCTGCAGCGGCAGGAACGGCTTGCGGTACTTCTCGGCGTGGGTCAGCGACAGCGCGCCGAGCGAACGGCCGTGGAAGCCGGCCTCGAGCGCGACGAACGACGTCCGCTCCGGCGTGCCGCGGACGTGCATCGCCTTGCGCGCGAGCTTCATCGCGCACTCGATCGCCTCGGTGCCGGAGTTGGTGAAGAACGCCGCCGCCATGCCGGCGTGCGCGCACAGCCGCGTCGCGACCTGCTCGGTGTACGGATGGCGGAACAGGTTGCTGAGGTGCACGACCTTGCCGACCTGGTCGCGCAGCGCCTGCGCGAGGCCGGGATGGCCGTGGCCGAGCGCGCTGACGGCGATGCCGGCGAGCCAGTCGAGGTACTCGCGCCCGGTGCTGTCCTGCAGCACGGCGCCGTGCCCGGCGACGAACACCTCGTCGGCGCGGGCGTAGGTCTTCATCAGGCCTTCATCCATGGGCGGTCTCCGTCGTGTCGTGGTCGGGCACGAAGCGCGTGCCGACGTGGTCCAGCAGGGCGTCGCGGACGGCGTCGAGGCCGTTCGCGGGGGCGATCTTGACCAGCGCGCGCGGGTTGTCGCGCAGCGCCAGCAGCGCCGCCTCGAGCTTCGGCAGCATGCCGCCGGTGGCGATGCCGTCGCGCACCAGCGCCGCGCAATCGGCCGGCGACAGCCGCGGCAGGCGCTCGCGCTGCGCGCCGAGCACGCCGGGGATGTCGCTGAGGAACAGCGCCGCGTCGCAGCCGAACGCGCGGCACAGCGGGCCCGCGGCGTGGTCGGCGTTGAGGTTGTAGAACGGTTCGCCCGGCGCGCTGCCGTGCCGCGGCGCGGTCGTCGCGAGCACCGGCACGCGGCCGTCGGCGAGCAGCCGCGCGACGAGCGTGGGGCGCACTTCGCCGATCGTGCCGACGAAGCCGAGGTCGACGCCGGGTCGCACCAGCGGCGCCGCCGCGAACGTCCCGCCGTCGGCGCCGCACAGCCCGACCGCGTCGAGGCCGTGCTGCTGCAGCGTCGCGACCAGCGTCTTGTTGACGAGGCCGGCGAGCACCATCAGCACGACCTCGGCGGTCGGCGCGTCGGTGATGCGCAGGCCGTCGTGGTAACGGTCCTGGATGCCGAGCGCCTTGCCGAGCGTGCGGATCTGGTTGCCGCCGCCGTGCACGACGACCAGCTCGTGGCCGGCGCCGCGCGCCGCGGCGAGCGCCTGGGCGAGCTGGGCGCGCGGCGCGGGCTGCTCGAGCTGCGCGCCGCCGATCTTGACCAGCAGCCTCACGACAGCCCCGCCGTCTCGGCCAGGCCGAGCATCAGGTTCATGTTCTGCAGCGCCTGGCCGGATGCGCCCTTGAGCAGGTTGTCGATCGCCGCGACGACGACGACCAGCGGGCCGTTGGCGGCGACCGCGAGGTGGCACTGGTTGGTGTGCTGCACGCAGCGCAGCTCCGGCAGGCCGCGGTCGTAGACGCGGACGAACGGCTCGCCGGCGTAGCGCTCGGCCAGGCAGCTGCGCACGTGGTCGGCGGTGACGCCGGGGGCCGGCGTCAGGTAGATCGTCGACAGGATGCCGCGGAATGTCGGCAGGAGGTGCGGCGTGAAGACGATCCGCTGTGTGCCGGCCGCCGGCCCGATCAAGGGCGCGTGGCGGTGCGTACCGACGCCGTAGGCGCAGAAGTTCTCGTGGACGTTGCCGAAGTGCGTGCGCTCGCTCGGCGCCTTGCCGGCGCCGGACGTGCCGCTCTTGCTGTCGGCGACGATCGGTGCGTCGGCGACCAGGCCGGCGGCGAGCAGCGGTCGCAGCGGCAGCAGGATCGACGTCGGGTAGCAGCCCGGGTTGGCGACGAGGCGCGCCTTGCGCACGGCGTCGCGCGCGTGCTCCGTGAGCCCGTAGACGGCCTCGCGAAGCAGTGCGGGCGCAGGGTGGGGCGCGCCGTAGGTCGTCGCGTAGACGGCTGGATCGCGCAGGCGGAAGTCGGCCGACAGGTCGACGACCTTGCGGCCGCTGGCCAGCAGGTCCGCCGCGATCGCGGCCGCCGCGCCGTGCGGCGTGCACAGGAAGACGCCGTCGACCGTGCGCAGGCGCGCGAGGTCGAGCGCTTCGATCACCGGCTCGCACGGCAGCGCCGGCGCCTCCGGCGTGGCGCCGGCACGCGCGGTCATCGCGGCCCGCAGCTCGAGCTGCGGGTGACGCGCCAGCAGGTTGATCAATTCGCGCCCGGTGTAACCCGAGGCGCCGACGATCGCGACGGTCGGCATGGTGGCGTGGGGTCCTGGGGTCAGAGCGTGGGAGAGGAGCCTCGCGAAGGCTCAGCGCGTCCTGCGGCCGCAACCAAAGGTTGCGCGGCGCTGCGCGCCGCCAGAGGGGGCCGCAGGCACGCTGGAGTCTCCAGGGGGCGACTACTACTCCCGCTCGCCAA
>CAYMRG010000624.1:0-3374 GCA_964392555.1 uncultured candidatus Brocadiaceae bacterium | reverse complement strand
GCATGGACGTCGTCCGCCGCAACATCGAGGCGCTGCGCGGCAAGATCGAGATCGAGAGCCAGGTCGGCCACGGCACGACCTTCCGCATGCGCCTGCCGCTGACGCTCGCGATCATCGACGGCATGATCGTACGGGTCGGCAGCGGCCGTTACGTCGTGCCGACGCTCAGCATCGAGCACAGCTTCCGGCCGCGCGCCGAGGACCTGCACGAGCTGATCGATCGCGGCGAATGCGTCGCGGTGCGCGGCAGCGTGCTGCCGGTCTACCGCCTGAGCGCCATCTTCGGTCAGGCCGACGGCCTGACCGACCCGACGCAGGCGATCCTGATCGTCGTCGAGGTCGACTGCGAACGCAGCTGCCTGCTGGTCGACGAGATCCTCGGCCAGCAGCAGGTCGTCATCAAGTCGCTCGGCGTGCCGGGCGAGCGCACGGTCGGCGTGTCCGGCGGCGCGATCATGAGCGACGGCCGCGTCGCGCTGATCCTCGACCTCGCCAGCCTCGTCGAGGCGGCGCTGCGGGTCCCGGTCAGCGCGGCAAGGTGAAGCAACCAGAGCCAGAGGAGACGTGAGAAGATGAGTGCGACCATCGACAAGCCGGCGCCCAACGCGCAGAAGCAGGCGTTCGCGGCCGGCAAGTTCCTGTCGTTCTTCCTCGCCAAGGAGGAGTACGGCATCGCGATCCTCAAGGTCCGCGAGATCATCGGCCTCGTCGACGTGACGCCGCTGCCGCGCACGCCGGAGTTCGTCCGCGGGGTCGTCAACCTGCGCGGCAAGATCATCCCGGTGGTCGACCTGCGGCGCCGCTTCGGCATGGCGCCGACCGACGACACCGACGAGACGTGCATCGTCGTCGTCGAGGTCGGGCGCGAGGGCGAGAGCTCGTTCCAGGTCGGCTGCATCGTCGACACGGTCAGCGAGGTGCTGGCCGTCGAGGCCGGGCAGTTCGAGGCGACGCCGCGCTGCGCCAACGCCGCCGGCGACTACGTCGCCGGGCTCGCCAAGCTCAAGGATCGCGTCATGATCCTGCTCGACATCGAGAAGGTCGTCGGCGAACTCGCGCCGACGCTCGCCGCCGCCGGGAGCGGGGCCTGATGGCCCTGGTGGCCAACGGCAAGCCAACCATCGTCGGCGTCGCGGACCTCGCGGTCGGCAAGGCGCCGGGGCAGATCGTCACGTACGCACTCGGTTCGTGCATCGGCGTCAGCGTGTGGGATCCGGTGACCAAGGTCGGCGGCATGCTGCACTACATGCTGCCGCAGCCGGGGGACGAAACCGAGCCGGGCTTCAACCCGGCGCAGTACGGCACGACCGGGGTGCCGCTGCTGTTCAAGCGGCTCGCCGAGGCCGGCGGTGCGAAGGCGCGGGTCGTCGTCTGCGCCGCCGGCGGTGCCGAGATCCTGGCCAACGCCCAGGCGTTCGCCATCGGCAAGCGCAACCACACGACGCTGCGCAAGATCTTCTGGCGCGACAACATCGTCGTCGCGGCCGAAGAGGTCGGTGGCAACGTGCCGCGTACCATGACGCTCGATCTCGCCGTCGGCGAGGTCCGGGTGCGCGGCGGCGACAAGGAACGCGTGCTGTGGCAGGCGGGCAAGCAGGGGGGGAAGGCATGAAGTTCAGGGTGCTGATCGTCGACGATTCGCCGTTGTTGCGGGCCACGGTCCGGCGCGCGGTGCTGCAGGCCGGGGTCGTCGCCGCGGACATCCGCGAGGCCGGCAACGGTCGGGAGGCGCTGGCGGCGCTCGCCGCGGCGCCGGCCGATCTCGTGCTGCTCGACATCAACATGCCGGTGATGGACGGTTTCCAGTTCGTCGAGGCGAAGGCCAAGGACCCGGCGCTGCAGGGTGTGCGCGTCGCGCTGGTGACGACCGAGGGCAACCAGAAGCGGCTGTCGCGCATGACCGAGCTCGGCGTCACGCACTACCTGCGCAAGCCGTTCGAGCCCGAAGACCTGCGTCGGCTGGTCGTCGAGTTGTTTCCGCCGGAGGCGTGAGGCGAGCCATGACCCAGATCCAGAGTTCGTCGTTCCAGAGCATCGTCGGCAGCGCGCTCGAACGGATGGCGTTCGTCATCCTCGATCCGACCGAGCGGGCGCCCGACCAGGCGGTCGCCGCGGCGCACCAGCACGCGGTCGTCGCCATCGGCGACGCGGCGCCGCAGTACCACCTGCTGGTCTCGGCGACCGATGCGCTGCTGGCCGAGGTGGCCGCCAACCTGCTCGGCGTCGACGCCAGCGAGGTCGATTGCCCGCAGCAGCGCGAGATGGTCGTGACCGAGCTGGCCAACGTGCTCGGCGGCGAGCTGGCGATGATGCTCGGCGGCGTCGAGGCGTCGCCGCGGCTCGGTCTGCCGGAGCTGGTCGATGCGGCGACCGCGCAGGCGCACCTGCGGAGCGTCGACGAAGCGCCCGCCGACGCGGCGTTCGCGTTCGTGCTCGGTGCCGACAGCGGCAGCCTGGTGGTCGCGGCGCACCCGGCCTGATCGCCCTGCCGAACCGGGCTGCCGGACCGCGCCGCCGAACCGCGCCGCCCGGCGCGATCGCGCTTGCGCCCTGCCGCCGCGCCGGGCAAGGTGCTCGGCCATGCAGAAGGCGCTCCCGTTGGACGAAGCGCGCGCGCTGGTCCTGGCCAGCGCTGCCGTGCTGCCGCGCACCGAGACCGTGCCGCTCGCCGCGGCGCACGGACGGCGGCTCGCGGTAGCCATCGCGGCCGACACGCCGTGGCCGACCACCGATCGGTCGGCGATGGACGGCTTCGCCGTCGCGGCCGGCGGCGGCCTGCCCGCCGGCACCGCGCTGCCGGTGGTCGGCGAGAGCCTCGCCGGCCGGCCGTTCGCCAGATCGCTCGCGGCCGGCGAGGCGATCCGCATCATGACCGGCGCGGTCGTACCGGCCGGCGCCGACGCCGTGGTGCCGGTCGAGCAGACCAGTGGCTACGAACGTTCGCCGGTCGTGCTGCACCAGGCCGTCGCCGTGGGGCAGCACGTGCGCCGCGCCGGCAGCGAACTGCAGCCGGGTCAGGCGGTGCTGGCGGCCGGGCAGTGGCTCGATGCGCCGGCGATCGGCGCGCTCGCGGTGCTCGGTCACGCGCAGGTGCGCGTCGCCGCACGGCCGCGCGTCGCGATCGTCGCCACCGGCGACGAGGTCGTGCCGGTCGACTGCGCCCCGCAGCCGCACCAGGTCCGCGAGAGCAATTCGTGGGCGCTCGCGGCGCAGGTGGCGGCGTGTGGCGGCGAGCCGCTGCGGCTCGGTATCGCGCCCGACGAGCGCGAGGGGCTGCTTGCGCGGTTGCGGCAGGGCCTCGCCGACGCCGACGTGCTGGTGACGATCGGCGGCGTCAGCCAGGGCACGCACGACCTCGTCCACCCGTGCCTCGG
>CAYMRG010000623.1:0-3380 GCA_964392555.1 uncultured candidatus Brocadiaceae bacterium | reverse complement strand
GTCCTTGAACAGGTCGTCCAGCTTCTTGTGTTCGGCGATGGCGTGCCGCGCATCCTCGGTGGTCTGCGGATCGCGCAGCACGGAGGACCACAACGCCTGTTCTTCCGCCGCGGCGTGGGCCTTGACCTCGAGCGTCAGTTCCTTGAATAGCGCCCGACGGTCGCGGGACACGCCGTCGCTCGCCTCGATCATCGCGAACAGCGCCCGATGCCGGTCGTGGTCCTCGACCAGGCGACCGAAGACGTCCGGATTGCCGCGAAAGCGCGTCTTCGGTGTCTGGCCGATCCGCGCGGTCACGCCGGGCGCGACGGCCTTGGCCTTCGCGACGCCGGTCTGCTTCGCCTGCCCCGCCGATTCGCGCAGCGGATGTCGCCGGCCGGCCCTGCGTACCTCGTTCTTCGGCATCGATCCGTACTCCCTGCAAGCTGGACGGTCGGGAACGAGCCGTGAGCCAGCGCCCGGGGAGCATTGCCGAACGCGGGGGACCGGTGCATCGGAGGCGCTGATGTAGACCGGACGGAAGATGCTGACAGCGAACGGCGACTCGCACCGATGCGCGCGCTCGTCCCGAGTCCTGCGGGCTAGCGCGGCGACTCGTCTCCAGGCACGAGTTCGATCCACAGCAGGCCGCGTTCCAGCCCGGTGGCGGCGTCGACCGTGTCGGTGCCGCGCCAGAGCCGCTCGGAGGCGACGAGGAAGGGGCGGTATTCGGCGTTGACGTCCCCGACCAGCACCAGGTCCTCGGCTTCGAGATAGCCGAGCACCGGCGAGAAGTGGCCGTGGCCGCGGCCGAACAACGGCCCGCGATGGAAGTTGACGAGGTAGCGGCGCCGCGGATCGTTGGCCCGGCGCAGGTGGGCGCGGAACTGCGCCAGATCGACGTCGCGGACGACCTGCACCGGTCGTCCGCTGCGCTGCTGCAGCAGGTCGCCCAGCTGGTCGAGCGTCAAGCCGCCGGGCAGCACGCCGAACCACGGCTCGTACGCGGTGCCGTCGACGACCTGCCGCTGTGTCGCGTCGCGGCCGATCGAGCGCAGCAGGTTCGCCACGCTCGTCGGCCCGCAGAAGCTGGCGTTGGCCTGGAACTCGTAGCGTCCGGCGGCGTAACGCGCGGCCACCGGCAGCCGCCACGCGCGCCGCAGCAACGCCGGGTCCTGGTAGGTCGCGACCTGCTCGATGCTCGCGACGGCGGCATAGTCGTCGCCGTCGACCAGCGGCGAGACGATGCGCCATGCGCCGAATGCGACGGCGACGAAGGCGGCGGCCAGCACGAGCCTGCGACGCACCGCCGGTCGTCGCACGGGCCTCGATCCGTCGGCGTCAGCCGGCCGGTGGCTGCCGGGTGCGGCCACGGGCTTCTCCGACCTCGGCGCGCAGCAGCCGCATGCGGACCTCCTCGAGCAGCACGCGGTTGGCGGCCGTGAGGTCGGCGATCAGGCCGGCCGCGTAGACGATCATCGCGGTCACGGCCAGGATAGCCGCGAGGATCAGCGACTGGATGCGACCCTGGCCGCCGTCAGTCAGGTAATGCACGAGGAAGCGCACGCCGAGCGCGACCGCCGGCAGCAGCAGCAGCGTCCCGAGGAAGAAGAAGAACCGCGCCGGCTTGTACAGGATGAAGATCCGCACGATCGTCAGCAGCGAGCGGCGCACGTACGAGGGGATGCTGCGCACCAGCCGCGACGGCCGCTGCACGGGATGCACGCGGACCGGCACTGAGCTGATCGCGATGTTCTTGCGACCCGCCTGGATGATGGTCTCCAGCGTGTAGGTGTAGTCGCTGAACACGCATAGCCGCAGCGCCGCCTCGGCATGGAAGGCGCGGAAGCCGCTCGGCGCGTCCGGCACCTGCGTGTTGCTCGCGAGCTTGACCACCGCGCTGCCGAGCCGCTGCAGCCACTTCTTGGCCAGCGAGAACTCCTGCACGCTCATGATCGGCCGCTCGCCGACCACGATCTGCGCGCGGCCCGCGAGGATCGGCGCGACCAGGTCGGGGATCGACGTCGCGTCGTACTGGCCGTCGGCGTCGGTATTGACGATGACGTCGGCGCCCGCCTTGAGGCAGGCCTCGAGGCCGGCCATGAACGCGCGCGCGAGCCCGTGGTTCCTCGGCAGCGAGACCACGTGGTCGACGCCGCAGCGGCGCGCCACTTCGGCGGTGCGGTCGGTGCTGCCGTCGTCGATCACCAGCCACTCGACGCGCTCGAAGCCCGCGAGCTGCCGCGGCAGCGCGGCGAGCGTCCGCGGCAGCGACTCCTCTTCGTTGTAGCATGGGATCTGGATCAGGAGTTTGCGCATGGCAACCACTTGGCTCGCGAAGCCACGGATTGTAGACGAGGAGCGCGGCGACGGCCGCCTCGCGTTCGCCGTGCTCGTGGCTGGAGTGGTGGCGATGCTGGCCGCGAAGCTCGTGCTGCTGCGCGAGATCAACCTCAACTGGGACGAGTTCTACTTCCTCACCCACGTGCACTCGCTGGCGCGCGGCGAGCTCCCCTTCGGCCTGCAGACCGCGTATGCGCAGCTGTTCCGCTGGCTTCCCGGCATCGGTGGCGACGAGATCGCGCAGCTCACGCTGGCGCGGGGCGTGATGTGGCCGCTGCTGGCGGTCGGCGCGGCGCAGCTGTACCGGCTGGCGCGGCGCTGGTTCGAGCCGTCGGCGGCCGCGCTCGCGGTGCTGTCGTTCCTCGCGTCGTGGACGACGTTGCGCCACGGCGCGGCGTTCCGCGCCGACTCGATGCTTCTGCCGCTCCAACTCGCCGCGCTGCTCGCGCTGACGCACCCGACCCACGCGCCGCGGCGGCGGGCGCTGCAGGCGGGCGCGTGGCTGGGACTGGCCACCGCGCTCACGCTCAAAGCAGCCCTGCTCGCACCGGTCGTGCTGGCGCTGCTCGCGCTGCGCGCCTCCGGCGCGGAACCTGGCGTGGCACGCGCGGCTCGGGGCCCGGTCGGGTCGCCGATTCGGCACCTGGTCGCGCAGTGCGCCTGGCTGGCGCTAGCCGCGTCGCTGGTCGCGGGCCTGGCGCTGGCGCTGCACTTCGCCGCGCTCGATGCGACTGCGGGCGGCGCGACGCCGGCCGCCACCGGCCCGGCGACCGCCGCGGGCTCGGCCTGGCAGCGCACGGTCGCGAACGCCGAGTTCGCGCCGACCGCGGAGGCCTGGCGCCGGCTGGCGGCGGTGGACCTGGCCTGGTGGCTGGCCAGCCTCGGCGGGGCCGCGTGGTGCGTGGTCACGCGGCGCTGGTCTGCGCTCGCCTGCGCGCTCGCGCTGACGCCCCTGCTCTACTACCGCAACGCCTTCGCCTACTACTACGTGCCGATGTGCGCGCCGGCGAGCGTGCTGCTCGCGGCCGCGTGGGAGGCGCTCGCCGCGGGCCTGCGCC
>CAYMRG010000622.1:0-3388 GCA_964392555.1 uncultured candidatus Brocadiaceae bacterium | reverse complement strand
GCATCAATGCCGAGGGCACGGGCACGCTGGTCGGCGATTACGGCGACCTGGCCGGGGGTTCGGTCGTGAGCTCGTCGATGGATCTGTGGGCGGTCGCGGCGGCGTGGGCCTACGAGCTCGAACGGACCGAGGACTACCGGTTCGCGGTCGGCGCGCAGCTCGGCTACTACTCGCTGGACATCGCGGCGCGGAGCACCGCCGGACGCGAGTCGGTCGATACCGACCTGATCGTGCCGATGCCGTATGCGGAGGGTGAGTGGTTCCTCGGTCCGGTCACGCTCGGCGCGGACCTGAGCTTCATGTCGGCCGACATCCGCGACGCGAACGGCATCTACCTCGACCTCGAGGCCTATGCGCGCTGGCAGGTGAGCGACGAGTTCGACGTGATGGCGGGCTACCGCTTCCTCAAGCTCGACGCGTTCGGCACCGCGACCGATCGCGACTTCGATGCCGACCTCAGCGTCGACGGCCTGTTCCTCGGCGCCGGCGTCAGGTTTTGAGATCGAGGCCGCTGCCCAGGGCAGTGGTGCCCAGGGCAGTGGTGCCCAGGGCAGTGGTGCCCAGGGCAGTGGTCCCAGACCTGTGCTGCTCAGCGCAGTGGTGCTCAGCGCAGTGGCGACAGCGTGCGCGCCAGCAGGCGCTCGCCGGCCGGCGAACGGGCGAATTCGAGGAACTGCGCGCCCACACCGCGCGGGGCGCCTGCGGTGATCAGCTGCACCGCGCGGCCGAACGGGTAGGTGCCGTAGGCAAACGCCTCGAGCGACGGCGCCACCCAGTCGATCGGCACGAGCTTCTGCCCGGATTCGCGCGGCAGGGCGGTCAGGCGGACGATGCCGATCGCGCCCGGCTTCTGCAGCAACTGGTCGACGACGTGGCGTTCGCTGGCGACGCGCACCGCATCGGTGCACAGGTCGTCGCCGGGGATCAGGGCGCGCGCCGCCCGTGCGCCGAGGGCGCGGTCCGAGGGCGCCACGAGCGTGATCGGGCCGGCCGGCAGACCGAGCTTCTGCCAGTCGCGGATCTCGCCGGTCAGGACCTGGCGAACCTGCGTGCGGCTCAGCGAGCGCAGCGGGCAGTCCGGCGCGACGGTGAGCGCGAACAGCTCGACGCCGAGACGGCTCTGCACCAGGCCCGCCTGTACTTCGTGCGGCGACAGTTCGCCGCTGATCAGGCCGAAGTCGACGCGGCCCAGGTTCAGCAGATCGATGACTTCGCGGTCGGAGCAGGCCGGCAGGTTCACTTCGAGCCGCTGCTCGCTCGCGAACGCCGGCACGAGGCCCGCATCGCACATCGCGGCCGCGTCGACGCCGACCGCGATCCCGGTCGTCTGGCGCGCGGCGACCACCGCGAGCCGCGTCTCCACGGCCGGTGCCGGGGCCCGCATGGCGGCCATGGCGGCCAGCGAACCGACCGCCGGCGCGAGCGGCTCGTCCAGGCGCACCTGGGGCACGCCGGCGCCGCCGACGGCAATGCGCC
Source organism: uncultured candidatus Brocadiaceae bacterium (assembly GCA_964392555.1). Lineage (GTDB taxonomy): Bacteria > Planctomycetota > UBA1135 > UBA1135 > UBA2386 > CAYMRG01. Next base: position 1,912 of record CAYMRG010000622.1, on the reverse strand, counting down.
GCGGATCCGGGTCGGAGCCCAGCGAACAGGCGCCGAGCAGGCCCAGCAGGCCGATCGCGGCCCGTCCCGACGCCCTGGTCGGGCTGGCATGTGTGCAGTTTCCCCCCACGTGTCTCCTCCGTCCGTCGAGAGATCGGACAGTTCGCGGGCGAGCCGTCTCAGGCGGAGGCCGGGCCGCCCGGCCGGCGGCCTTGGCAACGGGGCGAGCCTTGCGAGACAAAGGTTTGCGGCCGCTCAAGTGGGCGGGTCCCGGCCCGCCGGCGCGGCTTGAAGCGGCGGTTCCGCGGCCCCGGCCCGGGCACGGGGCCAAATTGGCCAGATTGACCGGTCAATGCCGACCGCTACATCTGGCAGCGTGACCACCCTGCTTCCCGACCTCGATCGCACGGGCGCGCCGCTCGCCGCGCAGATCGCCGGCTTCTATGCCGACGCGATCCGCGATGGTCGCCTGCGCGAGGGCACCCGCCTGCCGCCGATCCGCGAGATCGCGACGGCCTGCCGGGTGACGCGCGCGACGGTCCAGGAGGCCTACCGGCGGCTTGCCGACCGCGGTCTGGTCAGCGGCGTCGTCGGCCGCGGGACGACGGTCCTGGCGGCCAACGACGCGGTGCGCGCGAGCGACGCGCCGGTGCGCCGCCATCCGTGGAGTCCCTGCGCCGATGCGGCGCTGCGCCGCGCCCAGGAGATGCCCGGTGCGCCGCCGCTGCCGCCCGGCAGCGAGCTGGTCGCGAACTTCGCCGAGTTGCAGCCCGACGACGAGCGCTTTCCGGTCGCCGAGCTGCGCCGGGCGGTCGATGCGGCGCTGCAGACGCGCGGCAGCGAACTGCTCGGCTACGGCCACGCGAGCGCAGGCCTGCCGGAGCTGCGCGAGCTGCTCGCCACGCGCACCGGCGACGCGAACGCGAGCGCCGACGACATCCTGGTCACGGGCGGCGCGCAGCAGGCGCTCGACCTGGCGCTGCGGACGTTCTGCGTGCCGCTCGACACCGTCGTCACGAGTGCGCCGTCGTACCACCAGATGCACGGCCTGCTGCGCGCGCACGGCCTGCAGGCGGTCTCGGTGCCATTCGGCGCCGACGGGCTGGACCTGGCCGCGCTGCGCCTGGCGCTGGCGCGCGGCGGCGTGCGGCTCGTCTACCTGATGCCCACGTTCCACAATCCGACCGGGCGCACGCTCGACCTCGCGCAACGCAAGGCGCTGATCGACGTGCTCGCCGACACCGACGTGCCGGTGGTCGAGGACGAGTACCAGTTCGCGCTGCGGTTCCGCGGCGCGCCGCTGCCGTCGCTGCGAACGTTGGATCCGCGCGGCCTGACGTTGACCGTCGCGTCGGCGAGCAAGGAGCTGTTCCCGGCGCTGCGCATCGGCTGGGTGCACGGGTCGCCCGAGCTGCTGCGGCCGATGGCGGCGGTGAAGCGCTTCATGGATCTCGAGACGAGCCCGCTGCTGCAGGCGGCGCTGGTCGAATTCGTGCGCGCCGGCTGCCTCGACCGCTACCTCGGCGAGCTGCGCGACGAGCTGCGCGCGCGCCACGGCGCGCTGCAGGCCGCCTGCCGCCGCCACCTGCCGGCCGGCTGCACGATCACCGATCCCGACGGCGGCTTCGTCGCCTGGCTCGAGCTGCCCGAACCGGGCCAGGGCGACCGGCTCGCCGAACGGGCGCTCGAACGCGGCGTGCGTGTGCTGCCGGGGTCGCGCGTTCGACCACCTCGGCCGGCGGTCGCGCGGCGTGCGCCGGTCGCTGCCGCGCGCCCCGCCCGCGCAGATCGCCGCCGGCGTGCGCGTGCTCGGCGAATGCGCGCGCGACCTGCTGACCACCGCGAGCGCCCAGCGCTCGTTCCTCTGAACTTCCCACTCCCAACCACCCCGACCGAGCCATGAACAAGTCGCATCCAGTCCGCAAGATCCCGG
>CAYMRG010000621.1:0-3388 GCA_964392555.1 uncultured candidatus Brocadiaceae bacterium | reverse complement strand
CGTCGTCGTGCCAGGGTTCGGGGTGCCGGGGTATGTGCGCGGCGTGTCGGCGTCGCGCGGCGTGCGCGTCGGGCGCGTGATCGTGCCACCGATCGGTCGCGTGATGTTGCCGCCACCCGTGTCACGAGTACCTGGGTACCCGCCTGGCGTGCGCACCGGCGTGTCGCTGCGCGGCGCCGGGCGCGGCGCCGAATAGCCGGGGTTCGCGCCTGGGGTGCGGACCGCGCCGGGGTAGGAGGGAGTTCGCGTCGGGGGCGTGGCCGGCGGGGTGTACGTGCCGCGCGAGCCGCCCGGATTCGAGTAGCCCGGATTCGAGTGGCCCGGATTCGAGTGGCCAGGCGTGGGGGCCGGGCGCGGTGCAGGGGCCGGTTGCGCGGGGCGCGGTGCCTGTTGCACCGGTGCGGGCGCCGAAGGCCGCGGTGCGCTGATGCTCGGCCGCGGTGCCGGGGCCTGGACCGACGGCCGGGGCGACGGTGCGGGGGCCGATGGCCTTGGCGACCCGGACGGGGACGGCCGCGGCTGCTGGCTACCGCGCTGGGCCGGCAGCGTCAGGGTCAACGCGAGGCAGGCGATCAGCCACGAAGAACAGGTGCGTGCGTTCATGAGGTCCAATTCGGGCGCCGGGCCGGCGCGAGCCGCGCGGGTAGCAACAAGGATACCGCCCGTCGGGCGGGAACGAACGTCCTAGACCCTGGCCGCGGCTTGGCGCAAGCGTGCCAAAGCGCGTTTTGGCGCCAACCGTTGTCCTGGTGGCAAGACATCGCGCAGCGCGGGGAGACATTTCGCCATACCGCGCGAGACCACGGTGGCGACGGCGCCGCGGGCGGCCACGATGCCGCCATGAGGTTCCTCGCGCGGCTGTTCTTCCGCGGTCTGGCGGCCATCCTGCCGTTGGCCCTGACCGGCTACCTGGTGTGGATCTCGGTGGTCGCGGGCGAGACCGCGCTGCGCCAGCTGGTGCTGCTGTTCCTGCCCGAGCAGCGCTACTGGCCCGGCATGGGTTTCCTGTTGTCGATCGCGCTGGTGCTCGTCACGGGGCTGCTGATGTACTCGTTCGTCGTCCGCGCGATCTACGGGCGCATGACGGCGCTGCTCGAGCGCATTCCGATCGTCAAGTCCGTCTACGGGATGCTGGCCGACGTCGTGCGCCTGTTCGGCAGCGCCGAGGAACGGCCGTTCCGCAAGGTGGTGGTGGTCACCCTCGAGAATGGCCTCGAGCTGCTCGGCTTCCAGACCCGGGACGACTTCGGCGATCTGCCCGGGATCGACGCCGGGCGCGTCGCCGTCTACCTGCCGATGAGCTACCAGCTCGGCGGCTTCACGGTCGTCGTTGCGCGGGACCGCGTCCGCGAGGTCGCGATGGGGGTCGAGGAAGCGCTGCGCTTCTGCGTCACGGCCGGTGTCGCGCGGCGGCAGGAGTGACGTGCGCTGCCGGCAGGCCTTCGTAAGATGCCCGCCCCCATGCGACGTCCCGTCCTCGCTGCGCTCTCGACCCTCTGCGGGTCCCTCGCCCTGGCCCAAGACAAGCCGTTCTACGAGTCGATGGACTTCGGGCCGATGCTGTGCACGACGCTGCGCGGCGGCGACCACGGCGGCATCACCTACAAGGGCGTGGTCGTGCGACTCGGCGACGACGCCGCGGTCGCGTTCGACACCGAACTGCTGCGGATGTCGAGCGCCTGGACCGACGGTTGGTTGTGGCTGCGCGGCACCGCCTACGACGGCGCGCACGGGCCGATGCCGAGCCCGCGCGGCGAGACGGTCGCCGAGACGCGTCAGGCACCGGGCTGGGCCAACGCCGGCTCGTTCGACGACACGCGTGCCATTCCGTTCGGCCCGCTGCCGCGCGAATGGGGGCACTACGACGGCGTCGCGCTGCGCGGTGACCAGGTGGTGATCGCCTACCAGGTCGGCGACATGACGGTGCGCGAGGGCTACCGGCTCGTCGACCGCGCGCACCGCACGATCGGCCGCACGCTCGAACTCGGCCCGTCGACGCACGCGCAGCGGATGGTGGTCCTCGACGGTCCGACAGTCGACGGCATCCAGGCGGTGGCCGGCAAGGCGCCGGCGCGCTCGGTGCGCCTCGCGTGGCAACCGAAGGTCGCCGTGCCGGTCGATCTCGACTCCACGACCGGCGATTGGCACGAGCTGCGCATGGGCGGGCCGTCGCGCGGCGACTACCTCGATGCGTCGAGCGGCACCGGGGCGACGATCTCGTTCGTGCCGGCGTTCTCGCGGGTGCACGGCAGCAAGCCGACCGACGATCCGCAGAGCCTGCTGCTGCCGAAGCTGTGCGATGGCGAAGGATCCACCGGCGCGAACGATCGCGACCACGCGGTCTGGTTCGACAAGCGCAAGGTCGATGGGCGCGACCGCGACGACGGCCGCTTCGTCATCGACCTGAAGCGCGCGGTCGCCGTGTCGCGCGTCGACACGTTCACGTGGGCCGAGAGCCACCGCAGCATCCAGCGCTACCAGCTCTATGGCAGCGCCGCCGAGCAGCTGCCCGACGTCGCGGCCAACGACCCGGCCGCGGCCGGCTGGACGGCGATCGCCGAGGTCGACAGCGAGCGGCTCGGCGAAGGCGACAAGCACGGCGTCGGCATCGCCAGGCCCGAGGGTCTCGGCACGTTCCGCCACCTGCTGATCGTCTGGCAGCGCGGCGGGGCGATGCTCAGCGAGATCGACGTGTTCGCCGACACGTTCCATTCGCCGCTCGAACACGGCGCGAACCTGCGGTTCGTCGCCTGCGCCTTGCGCGGCGACGACGGGCCGTCGCTCGCCGTCGACGGGGCGCGCGTCGTGCTCGACGTGCCGCCGCACGCGGCGCCGCAGCGGCTCGAGCTGTTGCTGGCGGCCGGCGACCAGCGCGCCGAGGCCGCGATCGTCGAGCAGTTCGCCGCCGTCAAGGCGCCCGCGCCGCTGCCGACCGAGCCGGCGAAGGCGCGCTGGGGCGAGCCGATCGAGGTCGTCGGCGAGCGCGGCAGCGACGACGGCGCGTTCGCGGTCGACACGATCACGATCCCGTTCGAGAACCGCTTCCACTCGCGGATGCGCACCTGCGCGTTCGATTTCTTCGCCGACGGTCGCGCCGCGATCACCACCTGGAACGGCGACGTCTGGATCGTCGGGGGCCTCGACGATGGGCTGCAGCACGTCACGTGGCGGCGCTACGCGACCGGCCTGTTCGATCCGCTCGGCCTCGCGATCGTCGATGGCAAGGTGGTCGTGCACACGCGCGGCGGCCTGGTCCGTCTGCACGACGACAACGGCGACGGCGAAGCCGATCGCCACGAGTCCCTGTGCAACGGCATCTACATCACCGATGCCTTCCACGAGTTCGACTTCGACCTGCAGGTCGACGCCGAGGGCAACTACTACGTGG
>CAYMRG010000620.1:0-3389 GCA_964392555.1 uncultured candidatus Brocadiaceae bacterium | reverse complement strand
CAGCTCGTCGACGGCGAGCCGCTGCAGAAGTGCAAGGCGCGGTTCCGCGAGCCGGCGAAGGCGCTCGAGCTGGCGATCCAGATCACCGACGCGCTCGTCACCGCCCACGCCGCCGGTGTCGTCCACCGCGACGTCAAGCCGGGCAACATCCTGATCCGCGCCGACGGCACGGCCCTGCTGACCGACTTCGGCGTCGCCAGCGACACCTCGCTGCCGTCGCTGACGCAGGCCGGTGGCTTCGTCGGCACGCTGGACTACGCGTCGCCCGAGCAGGTGCGCGGCGAGCGCGCCGATGCGCGCGCCGACGTCTGGGCGATGGGCGTCGTGCTCGCCGAACTGCTGACCGGCACGTCGCCGTTCGTCGCGGCGACGCAGCAGGGCACGCTGCGCAACATCCTGACGGCCGAGCCGATCGGCGTCGCCGGCGCACACCTGCTGTCCGGCGACACCCGCGCCGTGGTGCTCCGCGCGCTCGAGAAGGACCTGTCGCGGCGCTACGCCAGCGCCGCGGCCTTGCTCGCCGACCTGCGTGCCCTGCGCAACGGCGAGCCGGTCACGGCACGGCTGCCGAACGCCTTCGAGCGCGTACTGCGGTGGACGCGCCGCGAGCCGTGGCGGGCGTTCGCCGGGATCGTGATGCTCGCGGCCCTCGCCGGCGGCGCGGCCGCGATCGGCTTCGTCTCCGGCAAGCGGCCCCAGAACGAGGCAGGCGAACGGCAGGCAGCCGAGCAGGCGCGCGAACAGGCGCTCGGCTGGGCCTGGCTCGCCGCGATCGAAGAGGCCCCGACCGCCGCCCCCGCGCGCCTCGCCGCGGCGCCGGACAGTGCGACCGACCCGGAGTGCCGATTCGCAGCGGCATGGTTCGCCGTGCTCGCCAACCAACCCGAGGCGGCGCGACCGATCCTCGCCGATCTCCAGCTGCCGGCGGCCCGCCTGCTCGAGCTGGAGATCGCCCGCGTCGAACGCGGCGATCCGCCGAGCGCGCTGGACCAGGCGCTCGACCAGAGCGAAGACGGTGACGCGTTGACGAGGTTCGCGCGCGGCTGCCTTCGTTATCGCAACGCGGTGTTGTCCGACAACTCCCGCACGAACTTCGTCCGGGCGATGCAGGACTTCCAGGCGTCGCTGCTGATGTCCCGCACGCCGCGCCTCTACAACCTGGTGATGCTGATGCGCGCCGCGGCGGCCGCCGGCGAGCGCGAGCAGGTCGCCATGGCCAGCCAGGCGATGCGACAGCGCGGCGCACCGAGCGCCTTCCTGTTGCGCGCGATCGTCACGAGCGAAGGGCTGGTCGACCCGCAGGCCGCGCTGGCGACGCTCGACGGGGCCGAAGGAGACGATCCATGGCTGCAACTGGCCAGGGCGCGGATGCTGTTCGCGCTGCGGCGCTACGACGAAGCCCGACAAGCATGCGACCGCTACCTGGCGGCGCGCGGCGACGATCCGAGCGGCTGGAACCTGCTCGGCCAGATCGCGGACGGCGCCAATGACGCCACGGCGGCGCGCGAAGCGCTCGAGAAGGCGGTGGCCGTGGACCCCGGCCATGTGAAGGCGTGGAACAACCTGGGCACAGTGTTGCAGCGCCAGGGCGATGCCGCCGGTGCGCGCGCGGCCTTCGATCGCGCGCTGGCGACCGCGCCGGACTATGCGATCGCCCACTACAACCTCGGGCGCGTGGCCGACGCGGGCGGCGACTGGGCCAAGGCCGAGCAGCACTACCGGCGCGCGGTCGCGATCGACCCGGGCTACGCCAAGGCGCAGATCAACCTGGCGACGACCCTCTGGCGGCAGCGCCGCCGGCCCGAGGCGCTGACCGAGGCGCGCCGCGGGACACAGCTCGCGCCGGACAACCCGATCGCCATCGGCAACGTCGCGCAATTCGCCTACGGCACCGGCGCCTACGACGAAGCCGAGCGTGCCTGCGCCCGCTGGCTCGAACTTGCCCCCAACAGCGCCAAGGCCTGGGACCTGCGCGCCCGCCTGCTGTTCCGCATCGCGGAGGAGGACGGCAAGACGCGCGCGCTGGCCGCGGCCCGCAAGGCCACCGAACTCTCGGCCGGCAAGGACCCTGAGTATCTGTTGCTGGTCGCGCATGGCGAGCTGGTCGCCGGCGACCGCGAGCAGGCCATGGCGATCCTCGACCGCCTGCAGAAGGGGCTCACGGACGGTTCGGTGCCGTCGTCGATGCAACCGCGCATCGAACTGCTGGCCCGGGATCTCGTGAAGTGACCCAGGTCGGGCCAGGTCTCACCGCTTGATCGCGAGGTGCTGCACCGGCCAGGCGTAGCCTTCGACCTGGCGCGCCGCGGCCTCGCGCTGCACGAGGTACGGATCGCCCAGGAACCCGCGCGCGATCGCACACAGGTCGGCGCGGCCCGCGGCGACGATCGTGTGGGCATGGTCCATGCCCTGGATGCCACCGACCGCCATCACCGGCATGCCGACCTCGGCGCGGATGCGTTCGGCGAACGGCACCTGGTACATGCGCCCGTACTGCACCGGCGAGTCCGGCACGTTGCCGGCCGACGACACGTCGAGCACGTCGCAGCCCGCCTGCTGCAGCCAGCCCGCGACCCGCACCGCCTCGTCGACCGTGAAGCCGCGGCCCTGGTCGTCGAACCAATCGGTCGCCGAGATGCGCACGAACAGCGGCTTGTGCTTCGGCCAGACCGCGCGCACCGCAGCGAGCACCTCGAGCGGATAGCGCGCACGGTTCGCCAGCGCACCGCCATACTCGTCGGTGCGCTGGTTGCTGAGCGGCGACAGGAAGCTCGACAGCAGGTAGCCGTGCGCCATGTGCAGCTCGATCGTGTCGAAGCCCGCCTGCTCGCACAGCCGCGCGCCGCGCACGAAACCGTCGCGGATGCGCGCCATGTCGGTCGCATCCATCGCCTTCGGCGCCGGCCAGTCGGCGCGGAACGGCACCGCCGACGGCGCGAACGTGCGCCAGCCACCCTTCGCCAGCGGCGCATCGCCTTCCCACGGTCGGCTGCACGAGCCCTTGCGACCCGCATGCGCGAGCTGCATGCCGATCTTCGCCGCCGAATTGGCGTGGACGAATGCGACGACGCGGCGCCAGGCCTGCATCTGCGCCTCGTTCCACATGCCGGCGCAGCCCGGCGTGATCCGGCCCTCGGGCTCGACGTCGGTCATCTCGGTGAACACGAGGCCGGCGCCGCCGACCGCACGGCTGCCGAGATGGACGAGGTGCCATTCGCCGGGTACGCCGTCGACCGCCGAATACTGGCACATCGGCGAGACCACGACGCGGTTCGCGAGATGCAGGTCGCGCACCGTGAACGGCATGAACGCCGGCGGCGTGCCCGGGCGGCCGCCCTCCTCGCGCGCGACGCGGGAGAAGGCGGATTTATATCCGAGCTCGTCGAGGA
>CAYMRG010000619.1:0-3392 GCA_964392555.1 uncultured candidatus Brocadiaceae bacterium | reverse complement strand
TCGGCGGGGTCGGGCTCGCCCCCGGCTTCGGCGTCGGCCTGCGCGTGCGCACCGCCCTGGTCGGGCACGCGCAGCGCGGCTTCGTATTGTTCGCGCGCGGCGCCGAGCTCGCCCTGCAGGTCGAGCGCCGCGCCGAAGTTGACGCGGGCCTGGCCGTAGTCGGGATTGGCCGCGATCGACGCGCGGTAGTGGGCGAGGCTCGCCGGCAGCTCGCGCGCGCGTGCGAGTTCGAGGCCGAGGTCGGCCTGGGCGACGAAGTCGCCGGGCGCGACCGCGACCAGCGCTTCGGCGCGTTCGCGGCCCGTGATCGCCGGCCGCGCCGCGAGCAGCAGCGCGCCGAGCGGCACCGCGAACAGGGCCCACAGCCCCGCATGCCGCAGCGTCGGCACGACCGCTGCGCGCAGTCCGCTCTGGATGCCGAGATCCTGGCCGAGCGCGCTCTCGCGCGCCTTCCAGATGAAGCCGTCGTAGTAGTAGTGCAGCAGCGCTGCCGTCAGCACGACGCCGAGCCACACCTGCCGCGCGAGGGCTTCGGGCGCGAACTGCGAACGGCCATAGGCGTCGAGCGCGCCGAACACGCTCATCGCCGCGACGAAGCCGATGGCCGAGCTCCAGCGCGGCTGGAACAGGCGCGCGAACCAGCCGGTGACGTTCGGCCGCTGCGCGCGATGGCGCGAGGTCAGCCACGTGATCGCGTAGTACTGCACGTCGTGGAACAGCTCGTAGAGCACGTAGGCGACGAGCACGTTGGGCAGGTAGGCGAACGCGAACCAGTAGTAGCCGATCGTCGTCGCGTGCATGAACTGCTTCTGCCAGCTCCACGGCAGCCCGCGCGCGATCGTCCAGCCGAGGTTGGCGACGTAGGCGGCCGCGACCGCGATCATCGCCGCGAGCGTGACCGTCTGGATCGTCGCGTAGGTCGCCGCGTCCGGCAGTGGCACGCCCGCCTCGAGGAACGTCTTGCCGAACGTCGCCGTCGAGCCCGCGTTGAGCACGACGGCACCGACGAAGCCGGCGATCACCAGCGCCTTGTCGAGCCACGCCGTCAGCGGCCGGAACGAGCCGACCTTGCTGTCGTAGATGCGCGCGAAGCCGAACGCCTGCGCGAGCCAGTGCCAGAAGGCCCAGCCCGCCGTCACCAGCAGCAGCGCCGCGCCGTGGCCGCTGGCGAACATGCCGACGCACACCGCGAGCAGCACCAGCGGCGCCGCGACGAAGCGCACGCGGAACCGCGCGAACAGGTCGCGATCGCCGTAGGCGCGGACGAACGTCGCGAAGTAGTGGCCGGTGGCGGTCACCAGGATCCAGCGGTTCAGCCAGTCGGCGCCGGCCGCGTTCTGCAGCAGCATCAGCACCGGCCAGGTGACGAACGGCACGCCGGCGATCAGCAGCAGGTCGAACGGGGCCGACCGGAACCAGGGGGAGCGGGTGGACGCAGCGGTGGCGGTGGACATGGGCGGAGACGAGCGGCGGGCGCACGATACCCGCCGCCGGCGCGGTGTGCGCGCCAGGGGCGGCGGCGAAGGCGCCGCTCAACGGGCGACGACGCGGGTGCCGGCGAGCACGTCGTGGGGCATGCGTTCCGGCAGCCGGAACGCCAGCAGCGGGTAGCCGATCGCCACCAGGAAGATCAGCCAGTAGACCAGCCCGCAGACCAGCGTGCCGCGCTCGAACGATACGTCCGCCCATTCGGCCAGCCAGACCAGCGCGACCACGGGGACGAACACAATCGCGGCGTGCCAGGCGGCGCGCCCGCGCGCGAGGTCGCGGCCGCGGGCGTCGATCAACGCCAGGCCCGCCCAGCGGAATGGCCAGCGCCCGCGGGTCGCGAACCCCGCCAGCGCTGCGGCGATGCCGCCGAGGACCGGGAACCACAGCACGGATTGGCGGAAGAACGACTGCCGCGCGGCGAAGCGACCCGCGCACCAGTCGTCCCACTTCCGCAGCAGGGCTGCGTGGTGCTTCGCTTCGCGCGGCGAGAAGGCGAAGGTCGTGCTGCCCACGTTGTAGAGCAGTTCGTGGGGTTCGACGCCGTGCGGCAACAGCAACAGCGTGCGCTGGCCGTCCTGCTGGCGGGTCAGGCGTTCGCGCGCGAGGCGCTCGCGCGCCGCGTCGGCTGCGGCGAGCATCTGCGCCGGGTCGCCGCCGCCTTGCGTCACGACCTCGGCAAAGGTCGCCCGCGTGGTTTCGCCGGTCGCCACGTCATGGATCAGCGCGGCGAGCTGCGCGCCGCGGTCCAGGTCGTAGAACCGACCGAGGCGCGGCTCGATCTGCAGCACCCAGTGCACCAGGACGAAGGCGCAGAACAGCGTCGCGGTCGCCAGGCTGCAGAGGAACCGGCGTTGGCGCGGCACGCCGGTCCGCTGGTTCCTCGCCGCGCCGAGGAGCGCGCGCAGGTCCGCGGTCGCGCCCCGGTCGGCCGCGGCGAGGAGCGCGGTGCGCGCCGACCACGGCACGTGCGTGCCGCGTGCCGCGAGCAGCTGCCGCGTGCCCTGCGCCAGGTCGAACGCTTCGCGCGGTGCATCGTCGGTGGTTCGTGGCGTGGGCAGCACCCGCAGGCGCCCGCGTGCGCCGACGACCAGCCGGTCGGGGGCCAGCGGTTGCCAGGCCAGCGCACGGTCCAGGCCGAGCAGGACGTCGCACGCTTCGGCCCACGTGCCACCGCCGGCCGCCAGCCACGCCGACCAGGCCGGCCCGAGCGGTTCGGCGAGCAGCAGGACCTGGTCGTCGCCGCGCCGTTCCCGGCCGACGATGGTCGGCGAGAACTCGCGATGCAACGGCGTGTCGGCCGGCACCACCAGCACGCGGCGGCCGAGGAACGGGTCCGTTTCGCCGGCCACGGCGGGCTCGGCCACGGCCGGCATCGGCGTCCTGGCGACGGCCGGCTGCCGTTCCGCAGCGATCGGCTCCCGGACGACGCGCGAGCCGAACAGTCGATCGTGCAGGCCGCGCACGGTGCCACGCCGCCAGGGCGCGAACAGCAGCGCGAACGGCACGCCGAAGGACAGCGCGATGTCGATCGGCAGCGAGGCCGCGACCATCCAGAGCGCCGGGTATCGGATGTCCAGGCACGCGGCGATCGGTTCGTTGGCCGAGACCGCGAGCGCGACCACGGCGGCCCGGCCCGCGGCGCGGGCGAGGCCGACCGGTTCGTCGCTCGCGGTGCGGAGCACGCGCAGCCCGATCCAGCGCTTGCCCGGCGAGCGGCCGGTGAGTCCTTCGGTGACGGCGAAGGCGGCGATGCCCAGCGCGAGCAAGATCGCCCAAGTCGGATCGCCGGCGAGCACGGCCTGCCAGGTGCACGCGAGCAGGTCGAAGCCCGGCACCACCCAGGCGGCGGCGATGGCGAGGAGGAACAGCACCGCCCAGTCGGCGACGAACGCGGCGATCCG
>CAYMRG010000618.1:0-3410 GCA_964392555.1 uncultured candidatus Brocadiaceae bacterium | reverse complement strand
GAGACTGCAGCGCGCCTGCGGCCCCTTCTGGCGGCGCGCAGCGCCGCGCAACCTTGGGTTGCGGCCGCAGGACGCGCTACGCGACCGCAAGGGAAGCCGAAAGAACGTAAGCCGACAGGGCGGCGAGGATCGAACGGGTTCGCATGGGACTCTCCTTCGGGATCAGGGACATCACTGACCGACGTGCATCGCGCAGCCGTTGCTGTTCGCCAGCAGACCCGGCACCGCCGGGTCGACGACCAGGAACTCGAGATACAGGTCGAGCCCCGCCGCCGCGGGCGGGATCGCGACGGGCACTTGGAGCGAGCCGGCCCCCGCCTGCCCGGGCGCGCCACCGGCGGTGTAGCCGAGGATCAGGTAGAGCCCGCTGACGTACGACTGCACCCCCGGCAGGATCACGCTCGGCGCATCGTTGGGGCCGGTGCCGACCAGCAGCAGCGCCGGCATGCCACCCGGCGCGGCGACGAGGCGAATCGACGGCGTGAGGCCGGGCCGGATCGCACCGGTCACGGACAGCAGCGGCCGCCGGCCACCGGTACCCGCCGAACCCGTGCCGTATTGACGACGCAGGCCGGAGGTCGGCTCGACGAAGCGACGGTTCGCGGCGAAACCGAATCCACAGGCATCGAGGTCGCCGTCCTGGTCGAAATCGGTCAGCGCGTAGACGTCGAACAGCGCGAAGTCGACCGGCGCAGCGTAGACGAGCCCCGGACCGGTGCGGCGCAGCACGCGCAACCGTCCCGGCACGCTGATCGCCAGGTCGGTCAGGCCGTCGCCATCGACGTCGCCGGCGACGGGTCGTCCGCCGAGCGCAAGCGTCACCGCGGTTGCGAACGTGCCGCCGATGTTGGCGAAGACGACCGTGCGCAGCACGCCCGACGCCTGTTGCAGACCGGCGACGTCGAGGTCGCCGTCGTCGTCGAGATCGGCGAGCAGACCAGGCGTGTCGGTCACGGTCGTCGTCGGCGGCGAGTAGAGCACTTCGGTCGTGTAGACGCCCGGCGCGGTGCGGCGCAGGATCGCCAGCGTCGGGCCGGCGCCGGTGCCCGCACCGAGCAGATCGATGTCGCCGTCACCGTCGACGTCGCCCTGCGCGATCGGCCGGAACGTGCCGGGCGCCGACTGCAGCGTGAAGAAGTTCGCGCCGTCGTTCTGCCAGACGCCCTGCGCCGTGACGAGGTCGAGGTCGCCGTCGTCGTCGGCGTCCGTGAACTGCCCGCTCTGCATCGACTGCCCCGGCGCCGCCGCCGGGCCCGCGTCGGCAAAGGTGTGATCCGGCTGCTCGCGCAGCAGCTCCACGCCGAGGAACACCGGCGAACCGAACGGCATCGTCTGCGCCTTGCCGATCAGCTGTTCGTGCAGGCCGTCGCCGTCGAGATCGCAGGTGCCGACGATCGCACCCCAGACGATGCCCGGAGGCAGCGCCGGACGCGCCAGCTCGAACGGCGTGAGCGTGCCGCGACCGTCGTTCACGAACACCGTGGCCCCCGTCGCGAAGTCGGCGTCGCCGTGGCCGTCCCAGTCTTCGTTGGGCGCGGTCCAACCGCCCCCGTTGGCGGAATACAGCGAGCCGTCGCCGAACACCACGACGTCGCTGTCGACGAAATCGACGTGGCCGTCGTTGTCGAGGTCGACGAAGCCGGCCCCCTTCGCGATCGGCACGCTGGCGATCGGGGTGACGCGGGTCACCAGCCAGGATCCGGGTGATTCCTGGTGCAGGAGTTCCAGGTAGCGGGCGCCGACGCCCGGATGCAGGCGCAGCATCAGCTCGGGGATGCCGTCGCCGTCCCAGTCACCGGCGTGCACACCGTCCGGGTTCTGACCGATCGTGTAGGGCGCACCGAGCGACCACGTGCCGTTGTCGTTGCTGGCCAGGCGCAGGTTGCCCGCGATCACGGTCAGCACATCGACGTCGCCATCGTGGTCGTAGTCGATCGGTGTCAACTGCGTCAGCAGCGACGCGGGCAGCGCCACGCTCGCGTGCAGCGCGAACCCGGTCGGCGTGGTGACGAACAGTCGCAGCCAGCCGCTGCCGACCAGGTTGTCCTCGGTCGTCACCGGATCGTCCTTGCCGTCGCCGTCGACGTCGCAGACGACCGTCTGGAAGCTGCCCGGCAGCACCGCACCCGGACCGAGGATCGGCGGCACGCCGACGCCGCCGAACAGCCAGCGCGACTGCGACGGGCCGCCGCTGACCGCGTGCGTGACGAACAGGTCGTCGATGCCGTCGCCGTTGCCGTCGCCGACGCGCAGCGCGATCACGTTGCCCGGCAACGGCAGCCAGGTCATCGCGGCGAACGTCGCCCCGGGCGCTCCGTGATGGATCGCGAGCCCTGCGCCGGCGGCGACGACCACATCGTCGTCGAGGTCGCCATCGAGGTCCGCGGCGACGAACAAGGTGGTGCTCGCGCCACCCGGCAGCGCGACCACCTGGCTGGCGTTCAGCCGGCCCGAGCCGTCGTTGACTGCGACCGTGAAACTCGCCGCGCCGCTCGCGAACGCGATCGCGTCCTGATCGCCATCCTGGTCGACATCGGCCAGCAGCTCGAGGCGACCGAGCGCCGGATCGGTGAAGGCCGGCGCGTCCAGCCATCGCTCCTGGGCGGGTGCGGTCGCGGCGAGCAACCAGAGGGTGATCGAGACGGCGACGACGCAGCTACCTCGGTTCGGCATGGCACTTCCTGTTTTCCTGTAGTTCCTTCCGGCGACGGGCGACCGAGCGTCACGCGGGGCTGCGCGCCATTCAACCATCGTGCCGGCCGGAATGGGCCGGACTCCGGGCCGCACGCGCGGGCAGAGCGCTGTTCGCGCGATGCGGGGGCTGTGGGTCGTCGGCTGGCCGCCGCCATACCGTCGAAGGACCGTCGGCGCGCGACCTTGCATGCTTGACCCGACCGCCGGGCGCGGGGGACCATCGCCGCGGTGATCCCGGCCCTCGCCCTGCAGGACCTGTCGTTCGGCTACGACCGCCGCAACGGCGTGCGCGATGTGACCCTGACCGTCCGACCGGGCGACTGTTACGGCTTCCTCGGCCACAACGGCGCCGGCAAGACCACCGTGCTGCGGCTGGCCCTCGGTCTGCTGGCGCCGACGCGAGGCCGGATCCTCGTGCACGGCATCGACGCGCAGCGCCGGCCGCGGGCCGCGCGCGCGGCGATCGGCGCGCTGGTCGAGCGCCCGGGCTTCCACCTGCCGGCGACCGCGCGCCGCAACCTGACCTGGCTGGCGCGGCTGCAGGGCATGCCGAAGCACCTCGCGGCGGCCGAGAGCGCGCGCGTGCTCGAGCTGCTCGGCCTCGCGGACGTCGCCGATCGGCGCGTCGGCACGTTCTCGCTCGGCATGCGCCAGCGGCTGGGCATCGCCCAGGCGCTGCTCGGCGACCCGCCGCTGCTGCTGCTCGACGAACCGAC
>CAYMRG010000617.1:0-3427 GCA_964392555.1 uncultured candidatus Brocadiaceae bacterium | reverse complement strand
CGGCGACCGCGCCGTAGAGCAGGCCCAGCGGCCACAGCGCCTGGCGCAGCGGATGGTCCTCGCCGACCACCATCAGCGCGCGGCCAGCGCGGCGATCTCGTCGGCGGTCGTCGCGGCGAAGGTCTCGACGCCCTCGACGCCGCGCGCCAGCGCGATCCGCTTCACCATGTTGACGAGCGTCGGCTTCGGCCCGCATTCGACGAAGTGGCGCACGCCGGCGGCGAACATGCCTTCGACCGTCTGTTGCCACAGCACCGAACCGGCGAACTGCCGCTGCAGCGCCGCGCGCGCGGCGGCCGCGGTCGTCACCGGCGTCGCGTCGACGTTGCACCAGATCGGGAACGCCGGATCCCGCATCGTCGTGGCGTCGAGCACCTTCGCGAAGCCCTTGCCGGCCTCGTCGAGCAGCGCGCAGTGGAACGGCACGCTGACGTTCAGCTTCAGCGCCTTGCGCGGCGGCGCCAGCGCGACGATCTGGTCCATCGCGGCGATCGCGCCGGAGACGACGATCTGCTCGGGCTCGTTGACGTTGGCGATCTGGCAGAGGCCGACGTCGACCTTGCCCACCAGTTCCTTGACCTCGTCGAGGTTCATCTTGCGCAGCACGACCATGCCGCCGGTCCCGACGGGCACCGCGCTCTGCATGCGCCGCGCGCGTTCGCGGACCAGCCGGACCGCATCGGCGAACGCGAACGTGCCCGCCGCGACGTGCGCCGAGTACTCGCCGAGGCTGTGGCCGGCGGCCAGGTCAGGCGCCTGCCCGAGCGCGCGGAACGCCGCGATCGCGACCGTCAGCGTCGCCGGCTGCGTGTTCTCGGTCAGGCCGAGGCGGTCCTCGGGCCCTTCGTAGCAGAGGCTGCTCAGCGACTCACCGAGCGCCGCGTCGGCCGCGGCGAAGGTCTCGCGAGCGATCGGAAACCGCTCGGCGAGCTCCTTGCCCATGCCGACGAACTGGGAACCCTGACCGGTGAACAGGAACGCGCGCTTCATGGCCGACAGCATTCCGCGGCGGCCCGGTCGCGATCAAGCGGGCGGCCGGGAATCGGCCGCAGCGCACCGTGGCCGGCTCAGCGCCGGCGGTTGCGGCGCTTGCTGCCGCCGTCCTGCTCCTCACCGCCGGACTTGTCGCCGGCGGGCTTGTCGCCGGCCGGTTTGTCGACCTCGGCGTCGAGACCGAAGTAGGCCACGGCCTTCTGCCAGTCGGCGAACTTCTCGACGAACGCCTTCTCGGTGGCGCTCGGCGCCGTGCCGAGGACGACCAGACGGTGCGAGATCTCGTCGCGCTTCTTCGGCCCCCAGCCGGCCTTCGGCGGGTAGCTGGTGATCAGATCGAGGTACGCCTTGCGCTGCTGGTCCTCGGCGCTGACGGCCCCCTGCGCGTCACCTGCCGCCGGCTTGGTCGGCGCGGGCTCGGTGCCCGCCGCCGGCTCGGTGGCCGCCGCGGGATCCGTCGACGTCGGCGCGGGCTTCGGCGGCTCCTGCCTGGCCTTCTCGGCCGCGCGCCGCGCCTCGTCCATCTGCATCTCCTTCTCGATGTCCTCGAGCTGCTTCGTCGACAGGCGCGCCAGCACCTGGTACTCGGAGAACTGCGCGAACGGCACGAACACGTAGTTGCGCGTGCCGCCCGAATACCACAGGCGGATGCCCGCGCCCTTCTCCTGCGCGTTGGCGTCGACGAACCGCAGGCCGTCGACGCGTTCGACGAAGCGACCGTCCTTGACGATGCCCGTCAGCTTGTTGCCGTTCTTCAGGCGCACGGAGACACGCACGTGGCTCTTCACCTGGCGTCCGCTCTCGATCTGCTCCCGCATCGACTGCGCGCGTTCGTTGACGCGGCCGTCGGTCTCGCCGCCCGGTGCCGGCGACGGCTCGCCGGTGCTGGCCGGCGGATCCTGGGCCGGCGGTTTCGGGGCCGGAGGATTCTGGGCGGCGAGCGACGCGGCGAGCGACGCCGCGAACACGAGGCTGAGAGGCCGGTTCATGCCCTCCCTATCGGCCGGGCCGGGCCCGCGACTTCTGCCGCGTCCCGTTCCTGGACTCGCGCTGCAGCAGGCCGGGTCCGGCGGTCGATACCCCCGACGCGTCGTCGGCTGCCGGCGCCTGGAGCGAACATGCGTCCCACGAACAACCATCCCGCCGACCGGTCGGGCGAACGCGGCATCGCGTTGGTCCTGGCGATCTTCTTCACGATGATCGTGGTCGGCCTCGCGACCACCGGCGCCCTGATCCTGCGCAGCCACCAGACGCGCACCAGGGTCACGTTCGTCGCCCACGGCCAGTCGCTGCAATTCGCCAAGTCGGGCCTGATCGAAGCGCTCGGCTGGATGCGCAAGCAGACCAGCCAGCCGGTCACCACCTTCGAACCGCAGCTCGACACCGTCGCCGTGCCGCCGGTGCTCGACACGATCGATCCGAACATCGGCATCGTGCGCGAGTTCCAGATCACGAACTCGATCTGGGGTCGCTACGAGCTGTGGAAGCAGTGGGACACCGATCCGGACCCGGCTCGCCTCGCCTGGCGACAGCAGATGCAGTGCGAGGACATCTCGGCCCAGCGCGGCAACCTCAGTCCGGGCTCGGTCTGGCGCCTGCGCAGCCTCGGCTACGTGTTCATGCGCGTCGACACGACGAAGGCGTTCGACCAGGCGCCGAACCAGGTCGTCGGCCGACAGATGGCCGAAGTCGAAGTGCGGCGACTGGCGCTGCAACCGCCCGGGCAGGCGGCGCTGTGCGTGCGCACGGGCAGCAGCGCCACGATCGGTCAGCGCGGCCGCGTCCTCGGCGGCTCGGTCGCCGCCGGCATCTACCACCTGAACGGCACCGGTTCGCCCAGCGTTTCGGGCACGCTGGCCGAGGCCTCGGGCACGCCGAACATCTCCGCGGCCACGACCTACGAAGATTCCTTCCAGGACGTCTTCGGTGTGTCGCAGGAAGAACTGCAGGCGATGTCCGACTACGTGGTCAGCTCGCCGACGACGTTCCCGAGCCCGGTGCCGGTCGACACCGTCGTGACGTGCACGGTGCCGATGACGTTCAACGCGTCGCGGCAGCTGTCCGGCACCGGCGTCGTCGCGATCATCGGCGACGTGACGATCGAGGCCGGCAGCTACTCGAGCTTCTCGGGCCTGCTGTACGTGGTCGGCAACCTGACGATGCACGAGCCGTCGCAGATCCAGGGTGCGGTCGTCGTCACCGGTACGGTGTCGGTGATCGGCGCCAGCGACTTCGCGACGATCCAGTACGACGACACGATCCTGCAGCACCTCCGCCAGGAGCTCGGCACCTACCGGCTGTCGAGCGCGATGGCACGACCGATGTCCCGCGATCGCTGAGCGGACGCGCGGCGAGCGGTCAGAGCCTGAGAGAGAGTCTCTCTCGAAGGCTCTGCGCGGCCGCGTAGGCGGCCGCCAATTGGCATCCTGATCTA
>CAYMRG010000616.1:0-3439 GCA_964392555.1 uncultured candidatus Brocadiaceae bacterium | reverse complement strand
AGCGTCCCGGCCCCGGTCGCACGCAGCGCCGCGTAGCGCTGCGGATCGACGTTGTCCCACTGCTCGCTGAGCACCTTGCCGTAGATGCCGGCGACGCTGACCGCGATCGCGAGCACGCCGGTCACCGGGCTGACGCCGGTGACGTTCGCGATCACGATCGCCCAGGCGAAGTCGGGCACGCCGCGCAGTGTGTCGAGCGCAAGGCGGCAGGTTTCGAGCAGCAGCCGGCGCGCGGCGCCTTCGCCGCGCGGCAGCGGGTCGTTGCCGAGCACGATCGCGCGGCAGGCGCCGAGCGCCAGCGGATACGACGCGGCGAGTCCGAGCGCGGTGCCGAGGCCGGCGACGGCGAGCGTCTCGCCGGCCAGCGCGGCGCACTTCGCCAGCATCGCGGCCGACAGGTCGGGCGCCGCGAACGCGCGGACGAACGCGAGCAGGCGATCGAGCGCGTCGGCGAAGCCGTGCGCGCTGGTCAGGGCCTCGAGGTTCCACGGCAGCGCGAACGCCGCCAGCAGCAGCGCCAGCACGGCGAGCGCCGGCGGCAGCCAGGTGCGCGGCGCGCGCGGCACGGCGCAGACGCCGCTCACCGGTCGGGCTCCGCGGCGAGCTGCAGGTCGCCGAGGTGCAGCGCCTGGTATTCGGCGCCGTAGATGGTGCGCAGCAGCGCGTGGGTGAGCTCCGCAGGGGCGCCGTCGAACACCAGTGCGCCGTCGCGCAGCGCCAGCACGCGGTCGAAGCCGAGACCGAGCAGGTCGAGGCTGTGCAGGCTGCAGACCAGCGTGCGGTCGCGCGCGGCGAGGGCGAGCAGCAGCCGCACGACCTCGCGGCCGAGCCGGATGTCGAGCGCGCTGACCGGCTCGTCGGCGAGCACCAGCCGCGGATCCTGCAGCAGCAACCGCGCGATCGCGACGCGTTGCTGTTCGCCGCCGGACAGCTCCTCGGGCAACGCCCACAGGCGGTCGCCGATCTCGACGCGCGCGAGCGCGGCATGGGCGCGTTCGACCTCCTGCGGCCGCACCAGCGACCACAGCGCGCGGGCGAGCGACCAGCTGCCGAGCCGCCCGATCAGCACGTTGTGCGCGATCCGCAGGCCGGGCACGAGGTTGTCCTGCTGGTGCAGGAACCCGATCTGCGCGCGCAGCGCGCGCAGGGCGCGGCCGTGCAGGCCGGTGGTGGACCGGCCGAGCACGCGGACGTCGCCGGTGCTCGGCCACAGCACGCCGGCGGGCAGCCGCAGCAGCGTGGTCTTGCCGGCCCCCGACGGCCCGATCAGCGCGACCCGCTGGCCGCGCGGCACCGCCAGCGTCAGATCGCGCAGCAGCGCGCGCTCGCCGATCCGCTTGGCGACGCCGCGCAGGTCGAGGTCGGCGTCGCCGCGGTCGGTCACTGCTTGAAGAAGTCCTTGCCGAGGGCGTCGCGCACCTTGCGGATGCTCTCCCACTTCGCGTCATCGGCCGCCAGGAACTTGCCGGCCGAGCAGGCCTTCAGCACCGCGGCGTCGTCGGCCTTGGCCGGGTCGAGCGACGTGAACGCCGTGCGCAGCTTCTCGATCGTCTCCTTGCCGAGGCGGTCGTGCGCGACCCAGGCGTAGTCGACGTACTCGGGCGTCGTGAACAGGATCGGCGCCTTGGCGCGGTCCTCGGCCGGCGCCTTGTCGTAGTAGGCGTAGTTCAGCGCGCCGAGGTCGGCGGTGCCGTCGGCGACCGCGCGCAGCGTGCCGCTGTGACCGCCCTGCGCGTAGGCGGCGGGCGTCTTGAAGTCGGTGTCGGGCTTCAGGTCGGCCATCGTCAGGAAGTAGCGCGGCATCAGGTGACCCGACGTCGAGTTCTTGTCGCCGAACGTGAACACCAGGTCCTTGGCGATCGGCTTCAGCTCGGCGAGATCGGTCATCTTCTTCAGCCTGCCGGACTCGACCGCCTTCTGGTTGCCGATGAAGTAGCTCTTGAACTGGAAGTCGATGTCGCGCGCCGCGAGCACGTGGACGTGGCCGCCGCCGGCGTCGATCGCGTCGACGGTGGTCTTGCCGCCGAGCCAGACGAAATCGAGCTTGTTGGCGAGCAGCGCGTTGTACGCCGCGGTGTACGAGTTCGACGGCTCGTAGTGCACCTTGACGCCGAGCTTCTTCTCGAGGTACGTCGCGAGCGTCGCGGCGTTCTCGGCGAGCTGGGTCTTGCTGAAGTCTGGGATCACCGAGAAGCGCAGTTCGGCGGGCGCGGCGTCGTTGGTCTTGGCTTCGGAGCTGCAGCTGGCGAACAGCGCGGTGGCGAACAGGACGGAGAGCGTGAGTCGGCGCACGAGTGGAGCCTCAGGAGGTGACGGGAACAGAGGGGTGGATGGATGGGTCGGCCGAAGCTGCCGGCGGCAAGGGCGCCACGGAGTTGGCGGGCCAGGCAGGCCAGGCGACGGAACGCACCCTCAGGCGCGCTTGCGAGCCACGGCACACGGCCGGGCGATGCGGGCCGTTCAACGCTGCGGCCATGCGCAGCTCCGGTGGCGGTCGGTGGGGTTCATCGCAGCGGTCCGGCGCCGGCGCCGCCGACGGGAACGCGATAGAACGGCGGGGGCCCCGGCGATGCAAGCCCCGGTTCGGTCACGAGCTCGTCGCGGCGGTGGCGTAGGCCGCGACGTGGCCTGCGGCGGCGGTCGACCAGTCGAACCGCGCGGCCTGGGCGCGGCCGGCGGCGGCGGCGGCGGCGGCGCGCTCCGGGTCGGTGAGCAGGGGGCGCAGCGCGGCCGCGACGGCCGTGGCGGTGAGTTCGGGCAGGCGAACCGCCGCGTCGCCGCAGACCTCCGGCAGCGAGCTGAGGTCGCTGACCACGGTCGGCACGCCGGCGGCGAGCGCATCGCCGACCGCCATGCCGAAGCCCTCGTAGGCCGACGGCGAGGCGAACGCCGCGGCGAGCGCGTATACCGCGGCGAGATCCTGGCCGGCGACGTGCGCCAGCCACAGCGCGGTGTCGTCGCGTTCGATCTCGCGCAGCGCGGCGTCGGCGAGCCAGCCGCGGCGACCGACCAGCAAGGCGCGGTGCGGCAGCCCTTCCGCGCGCAGCGCGCGCACCGCCTGGACGACCAGCTCGACGTGCTTGCGCGCCTGGATCGTGCCGACGTGCAGCACGAACTGCTCGGGCAGGCCGAGGCGCTGACGGACTTCGGCCTTCGCCGCGTCGCCGACGACCGGCGCGGGATCGATGCCGTGGGGCACGACGTGGATGCGCGGTGCGCTGGCCGGGTGGATGCGCGCGAGGTCGAGCGCGGTCGCCTGCGACGGCACGACGATCGCGCGCGCGCGGCGCACGGCGTCGGCGGTCGCGCGGCGCAGGAACAGGCGCGATGCCAGGCCGAACGTGTCGGGCACGGTGTGGTAGGCGAGGTCGTGCACGGTGACGACGGCTGGCACGCGGAGGCGCCACGGCAGCGCATTCTTGGTGTCGTGGTAGACGTC
>CAYMRG010000615.1:0-3442 GCA_964392555.1 uncultured candidatus Brocadiaceae bacterium | reverse complement strand
GCCGCATCACTGGTTCCGCTGGGCGGAGCTGTGGCCTACGCAGTGAAGTGAACCACGCCCCCCCCCCCCAAAGAGGGTGGCTAGGCGGCTCCTGTGCGGAAGCCGGAACGCGACGGTCGCGGCATCCTCTTGGGATCCAGCTCGCAGCCGGGCGGGCCAACGCAGCCGGCATCTGTGCCGGCCCTCGCCACTGGCCAGCCCGCGCCGAGAAACGCCCACCATGGACCACACCGCTCCGCTCGCCAGACGCCTGCCAGGCCTTTTCGCAAGCCCCTACGCTTGCACCGCCGCGCTCGCATTCCTCGCCGCGCTCACCGGCTGCCACAAGAGCTCCTCGTCCCCCGCGATTCCGACCCCGCCTGCGCCTGCAGAGACCGTGCTCGCGCGCGGTGATGCGCTGCCCGGTATCGACCTCACCGTCGTCGAGATGCTCGGCGGATCGGGCGCCGGCGGGCGATTCCTCGTCGGTGACACGATCGGCGTCCGCTTCACGGTGAAGAAGTCCGACGGCTCGGCCTGGGGGATCAACGAATTCGCCTCGGGACGGGTCCTCGTCTCCGGCCCGACGACCAACTACCAGCCCGTCCTGGCCGAACGCAGTGATGTCGTCGCCCGCGCCACGGCAAACGCCGATGGCTCGTTCACCTACCGATTCGACGCGCCAATCCCCGCGACCTACCTGCCTCCGTACAACGACACGACGTCCTTCGGCAATGGGGACGGCGAACTGCAGGGCCAGACGCTGCTCGACGGCACCTACACCGCAGGGCTCTACCTGGTCTGGAACTACACGGTCGACGGCTCCGCCCACCGCGACGCCGGGAATGCGGTCCAAGACTTCCTGCTCGGCCCCACCGCGAGCGCGATCGAATCGCGCGCCGTAGTCGCCCAGGAGAACTGCAATCGCTGCCACGAATCGCTGCGCGCCCACGGCGACATGCGACGTGACGTGACCCTCTGCCTGCTGTGCCACACGGCCGGCGCCGAGGACAAGAACGTCGCAACGGCCGCGGGAGGCACGCCGGGGGCGACGATCGACTTCCGCGTGATGATCCACAAGCTGCACGCGGGCGCCCACCTGCCTTCAGTGCTCGGGGTCGGCACCCGCAGCGACGGTTCGCGCGACTATGGCCTCGCGCCACAACCGTATGAACTGGTCGGTTTCGGCAACAGCGTCCACGACTACTCGGAAGTCGGGTTCCCGATGATGCCGAGCGCCTATGTCTCCTACACCTACGACCAGACCGGGACCACCTATGCCGGCGCGCGAGGCAATGGACCGATGCCGCGCGATGCGGGCTACTCGGCGCTGACCGGCCCGCAGAAGCTGCTGGAAGACCGAATGCGCGCCGGGCCGGTGTCCTGCGCGAGTTGCCACGGCGATCCCGATGGATCGGGGCCCGCGGCCGCGCCGGCCCAGGGCGACCGGATCTACACCAACCCAACGCGTCAGGCGTGCGGGTCGTGCCACGACGACGTCGACTGGGGCAAGCCCTACACCGCCAACGGGTCGACGATGCTGGCGCAAGCCGGCGACGAGGCCTGTGCGTTGTGTCACGACGAGGCATCGCTGCGCGCGGCCCACACGCACCCCTACGAGAACACGACGCTGAACACCGGCATCAATCTGGCGGTGACGGCGGTCGGCGGCGGCACCGGCACCGGCAGCAACCATCAGGCGGGCGATCCGATCGCGGTGACGTTCGCTTTGACCAACGACGCCGGCGCCAATCTCCAGGTGCACTACCCGGCGCGGTTGCAGATGGTCGTCTCCGGTCCGAGTGACAACCCGCAGTGGCTGATGCCAAACGTCAGTCCATTCGACACCGCGTTCCGCAAGGCGGGCGGCAGCGCCGGCAACGGCACGATCTCGACACCGGTCGTCGGCGGCAGTGCAACCGCGCAGACGATCGCCGTCGTGTTCACCGCCGCGACGACCTTCGACGTCGTCGGCTCGGTGTCGGCGCCCTTGACCGGACAGGCGATCGGCGGCGCTTCGGGCGCAACGGCCGTCGTCGACTACGCCGGCGTGCAATTCACGATCACGCAAGGCAGCACCGCGTTCGCCAACCACGATCGCTTCTACTTCGAGGCGGTGCCGGCGGCGAGCAGCTACACGATGGCGATCCCGCGTGACCTGACCTGGGAGCGCCTGGGCGCGGCCAACGGTGCCGGCCAGACGCTGACCGCCGGCAACGCCCCGATCTATTGGGGTCGGCAGACGGTCTACGAACGCACCTCGCTCGATGGCGCAGCCTCCGCGACCGGTGTCGCAGCGGTGGCGATGCAGCGGTACCTGGTGGTCGACAAGGCCACGATGACCGGACTCGCGGTCGGCGATCGGGTGGTGATCGACGCCGGCACGGCCAGCGAGGAATACGCGCAGGTCAGCTACTTCCAGACCACGGACGCGAGGAACGGCGTCGACCTCGGTCCGCTCGATCGGTTCTTCTTCAATTCCTTCCTGCGCTTCGACCACGCCGCCGGGACCGCTATCCAGGAGGTCACGCTTGCGACGAGGAAGGAGGGACGCGACTACACACTCGCCACGTCCGCGGCCACCGGCATCACGCTGCTGGCCGGCCAGTTCACCAGCGGCAACCCCGTCCTGATGAGCTACCGCACCCACGCACGGTTCGGCTACCACCGCGGCCCAGGCGACCCGCTGCAGGCGGTCTACCTGCCGCCGACCGGCGACTCCGACGACCTGGGCGCCAGCCAGGGTGATTGGACCGGCGCTCCGCTGGTCGACGGGACCTACCGGATCGGCATGTATGGCGATCGCGAGTACAGCGTGACGCCGTCCGGCGACCCGACCTCGCTGGTCGCACAGACCAACCTGGCAACCGACAACACGACCTATCGCATGATCTCGCCGCCGGCGAGCCGCGACTTCCTGTTCGGTGCGGCGACCACCCTGGCACCTCGCCAGGTGATCGTCGACGAGACGACCTGCACGAAGTGCCACGGCGAGATCCTCGCCCACGGCAACGGCCGGCGCGGTCTGGCGACGTGTCTGCTCTGCCACACCAGCCCCGGCGTCGAGGACGCGCCGCTCTACAACTTCAACGGCTGGTACATCGGCCAGACCCCGGCCGTCACCCAGGACTTCCGCACCCTGCTGCACAAGGTGCACATGGGCAAGGAACTGGCGAACGCGTCCACGTTCACCGTCAACGGCATCTTCCTCGGGGTGCCGTATCCGGTGCAGTACGGCGAGATCGGCTTCCCGGTCATGCCGGGCGGCGTGGCTTCGTGCGTCACGTGCCACGGCACCGGCAGCACGACCTGGCATGCCCCGGTCGATCGGGATCACCCGGACGGCGCCGTGGCGCGGACGCGCGAATGGCGTGCGGTGTGCGGATCCTGCCACGACGGGAGCGCAGCGCTGGCACACATCGACACGCAGTCGACGAACTCGGCCGAAGCGTGCTCCCTGTGC
>CAYMRG010000614.1:0-3467 GCA_964392555.1 uncultured candidatus Brocadiaceae bacterium | reverse complement strand
AGCACGTGGCCGCCGCCGGGCAGCTGCAGCAGTTCGGTGTGGGTCGTCGTGTGGCGGCCCTGGCCGATGTGGTTGAGATGGCCGGTGCGCAGCGCGATCCCCGGCACCAGCGCGTTGACCAGCGACGACTTGCCGGCGCCCGACAGGCCGCACAGCACGGTCTCGTTGGTGTGCAGCAGCGTCGCGAGCCGCTCGAGCTCGGGCTCGGTGCGGTGGTCCGGCGCCAGCGACGTGGCGACGACCGTCGCACCGCAGCGCGCGTAGACCGCGGCCCAGCGCGCGGCCGCCGGCGGATCGAGGTCGATCTTCGTCAGCACCAGCGTCGCCGGGATGCCCTCGCGTGCGGCCGCGGCGAGCACGCCGTCGACCAGCTCGGGCTGCAGCGGCGGATCGGCGATGCTGGCGACGACCAGCACGCGCGTGATGTTGGCGGCGACCACCTGCGCCCGCTCCTCGCCTTCGCTCGCGGCGCGGCGGTGCAGCTGCGTGCGGCGCGGCAGCAGCGCGTCGATCGCCTGCCCGGTCGCGTCGAGCTCGACGCGGTCGCCGACCGCCAACGGGCGCTTCTCGTGCGAACGCTGCTCGAACAGCTTGCCGGCGAGCGGCAGCTGCCGGCGTTGGCCGTCGACCTCGACGTGGCAGACCTTGGCGTCGATGCGCAGAACCAGGCCCTGTTGCGTGGACGGCATCCGGTGCGGGGGCGGCGGGGGAACGGGGAGCGTAGCCCGCGGGCGGCGGCAGTGTCTCGCCGTGGCCGAGAATCCGCGCGCGGCCGCGGCGGCGTCGCCGTGGCGTGTGTCGGCGGCGCGGCGTAGAACACGCGCGACGCGATGGCTGCTCCCGAGAAGGCATGCGTGGGCCGGCTGGCACCCAGCCCGACCGGTGCGTTGCACCTCGGCAACGCGCGGACGTTCCTGCTGGCCTGGCTGTCGGTGCGGGCGCGCGGCGGCACGCTGCGGTTGCGCATCGAGGACATCGACGGTCCGCGCGTGAAGCCCGAGGCGAGCGCGCAGGTGCTCGAGGATCTCGCCTGGCTCGGTCTCGACTGGGACGGCGAACCGGTGCGGCAGAGCGATCGCCTCGCCGACTACGCGGCGGCCGCGGCGCGGCTGGTCGCGGGCGGCTTCGCCTATCCCTGCGTCTGCACGCGGCGCGAAGTCGAGGAGGCGGCGTCGGCGCCGCACGAGGCCGGCGACGGCGACGGCCCGGTCTATCCGGGCACGTGCCGCGGTCGCTTCGCCGACCTCGCGGCGGCCGCGGCGGCGACCGGTCGACCGGCGGCGCTGCGGTTCCGCGTCGACGTCGCCGCGGTGCCGTTCGCCGATCGCTTCGCCGGGCCGCAGGCGGGCCGGATCGCCGGCGACTTCGTCGTGCAGAAGCGCGACGGCGGCCCGGCCTACCAGCTCGCGGTCGTCGTCGACGACGCGGCGCAGGCGGTGACCGAGGTGCTGCGCGCCGACGACCTGCTGCCGAGCACGCCGCGGCAGCTGCTGCTGTATCGGGCACTCGGCCTGCGCGCACCGGCGTTCGCGCACCTGCCGCTGGTGGTCGGCGGCGACGGCCTGCGGCTGGCGAAGCGCCATGGCGACACCTCGCTGCGCCATCTGCGCGCGAGCGGCGCGAGCGCGACCGCGGTGGTCGGCTTCCTCGCCTGGCTCAGCGGGCTCTGCCCGCGCGGGGCGCGCTGTCGACCGGCCGACCTGCTCGCCGGGTTCGACCTCGCGAAGGTGCCGAAGGTGCCGGTCGTTGGCGATGCCCACGAACTGCTGCCCTGAGGCAGCTGCCGCGGCGGGTTGCTGCGGCGCGGCGCGCTGCCAGCGGCAACGCGGGAGCCTCCGATCAGCGACACGCGCAGGTCAGCGCGCGGTGGCCGACGGCGGCAGCAGGCCGCGGCCGGCGACGTCGGCGGCGAGCCGTTCGGTGGCGGCCTGCAGCGCGGCGATCTGCTGCGGCCGGCCCGTGCGCGCCGCGTCGACCGCGACCTGCCAGCAGCGCTGCGCGAACTGCGTCGCCTCGGTGGCGCAGGGTTCGCCGGCGGTGAACCCGACCAGCTCGGCGGCGAACGCGTCGTGCCAGCCGAGGTCCGTCGCCGTGGTCGCCGCGCGCACGGCGTCCAGCAGGCGTCGGCCGGGCTCGGCGTACGCCGCCGGCAGGTTCGCGACCTGTGTCGTCAGCGCGGCGAACGTCTCCCCGGTCGCGGTGCGATCCGCGGCCTGGGCGGTGCCGAACCACGACCGCGACGTCAGCCCGACGGCCGTCAGCGAGACGAGCAGCGCACCGACGGCGACGGCGGCCAGCCGGCGGCGATGGCGGCGGCGGGCGGCGCTCTGCGCCTGCAACTGCGCGACGGCGCGCTCGCCGTGGCTCGCCAGTTCGTGCCAGTGGCCGAGCACGCGCACCAGCCGGCCCGGCGGCGCATCCGCGACGCTGCTCGGCGACGCCGCCGCGGTCAGCTCGGTGATCGTCCGGCGGATGATGCGCAGCCGTTCGCCGGGGTCGACGGTGCCGTCGAGGTGCCGCTCGGCGAGGCCCGCCTGCTCGAGGGCGATCGCGGTCTCGACGTCGCGCAGGTCGCGTGCGTAGAGGCCGGCGCGTTCGGTCGGCAGGTGCATCGCCAGGAACAGCAGGCAGTCGCGCCGTTCGCGCAGCGTGTGCAGCCGCGCCTCGAACGTGCTCGCCGAGTCGTCCTGCTGGGTCGCGTAGCGCGCCTGGAGGTCGACGTTGCGGCGCACGGCGCCCTCGAGCTCCTGCTTGCGGCGCTTCGCGGCGGCGAGTCGTTCCTTGAGGCGGTCGGCCTCGGCGCGTTCGTGGTCGTCCTGCGGACTGAGCCCGGCGACCGCGCGTTCCATGTCGAACACCCCGGTCGTCCAGTGACCGCGCGCCAGCGCGTCCTCGGCGCTCTGCGCCAGGCGATCGCGGGTCGCGCGCGCCTGGTCGAGGGCGAGCCGCAGCGAGTCGATGCGATCCTGCAGGCCGCTGCGCGGGCGACCCGGCTGGTCGACGAGCGCTTCGAGCACGCGGAACGTGTCGAGCCGGCCGAGCGCGATCTGCAGCGGCCGCACCGGCACCGGCACCGCGCGCAGCCGTTGCTCGGCATCGGCGAGCAGTTGCCACGCCTGGTCGGTGACGTGCGCGAGCGCGCTGGACAGCGCCTCGAGCGCCGGCGTCGCCAGGCCGGCCAGGTGCGGGAACTCGTCGATCAGGTTGGCGAGCGACAGCTGCACGCTGCGCAGGCCGATCGGGCTTGCCGGGCGATCGCCGCGCGCCAGCCGTTCGCGCGCCTCGTCGCAGTTGGCGACCAGTTCCTGCAGCGGCTGCAGCGCATGGGCATCCCACAGCTGGCACAGCCGCTCGACGTTGGCCAGCGAGCGGGCGATGCGATCGAGGTAGAAGCCGAGCCGATGCAGCTCGTCGCGCCGTCGCGCCACGGCCGGCGAAGTGCCGCCGTACTGCTGCGCCATGCGTTC
>CAYMRG010000613.1:0-3471 GCA_964392555.1 uncultured candidatus Brocadiaceae bacterium | reverse complement strand
GACTATTCGCGATTCGCCGCCGTGGTCGCGGCGCGGCGCCGCGCCAGGCGCTGGAACGGCCGTTCGATGCCGCGGTAGGTCGCCTCCGAGACCAGGCCGACCACGACCAGGAAGCCGGCGACGACCGCCCAGCTCGCCCACGGGCCGAACGCCGCCGCGTCGACCTGGCCCCGCGCGAACGCGACCCGCAGCGCGAACACCAGGAAGCCGTGCGTCATGTAGATCGAGTAGGAGCGCTCGCCGAGCCAGCGCAGCGGCGCCGACGCGAGCAGGCCGTGCACCAGCCCGGTGGGCCGCAGCAGCGCCAGCGTCAGCACCAGCGCCGGCATCGTCAGCACGGTGAGCGTCTCGGCGACGGGGACCGCGCTCCAGGCGAACTGGCCGGCGATCGCGGCGAGCAGCGCGGCGGCGAGTGCGCCGGGCAGGCTCACGTGCCGCCGCTGCGCCGCGAGGAACACGCCGTAGAGCGCGACGCCGAGCGCGAATTCGACGAGGCATCGCACCGTGCCGAAGTCGAACGTGACACCGAGGTCGCCGCGCCACAGTTCGAGCCGGGCCAGCGTCGCCGCCGCGCCGAGCACGATGGCCGCGGCGACCGGCTTGCGCCAGCGGCCCAGGGCGAGGAGCGCGAGCCACGGAAACGCGAGGTAGGCCGCCCATTCGCTGCTGATCGACCACGACGGCCCATTCCAGGTCAGCGTCTGCTGCAGGCCCCAATTGTGCACCAGCAGCACGTTCCAGCCGAGCGACGCCAGGCTCCGGTCCGGCGTCGCGAACGGCGGCGCGTCGGCGGCGCCGAGCCGGAAGCCGACCACTTCGGCGACGACGAACCACAGCAGCACGAACAGGTGCAGCGGGTAGATGCGGTAGAGGCGCTTGCGCAGGAAGCCGCCGTAGGCCGCGAGCCCGCGCTCGCGATCGCGGTGCACGTGCGTCAGCACGAAGCCGCTGAGGACGAAGAAGTAGTCGACCCAGAGGTGACCGCGGTGGACGAAGTGCGCCAGCGGCGAGCCGGCCTCGACCATGGCCGGCAGCCGGTCGGCGAGGTGGTAGAGCACCACGAGCGTCGCCGCGATGCCGCGCATCGGCGTCAGCAGGTGCAGTTCTTGGCGAGGCGCGGTGGCTGCGGCGGCGGACATGAGGCGAACGAGGGGCAAGCAGTATAGCCAGTTCGTCCGTCCCCGCTGCCTGCGCGCTTCAGCCGTTGCGACCGGGGTTGCCGGTCACGGCGTCGACATAGCCCGGCCCGTCGCCGATCCACCAGACCGGGCGGAGCACGGCGCTCTCTTCGTCCCCATCGTCATACAGGTAGCCGAGGTGCATCGGGTAGCTCGCCGCTTCGGCGGGATCGCGGCCCATGGACCGCAAGGCCGCGGCGACGCACTCGCGTGCTGCTTGCTCGTCGAGGATCGAGTGCATCGTGCCTTCGATCGGCGTGAGCCGAGCAAGCTGGACGATGCCTTGGACCATGCTTCGACCTCGCAGAAGGAGCACGACGCAGCGATCGGTCGACAGGCCGCGCCAACGCTGCTCGAACACGAACGTGTGTCCCTGGTCCCAGTCGTACATCGGCCGATCACCGCCGGACGCGGACCGCTTCACGCTGGTCACCACCAGGCTCGAATCCGGCGGCAATGGCCCGAAGGTGCGCTGCAGCCATTCACGGAGGAACTGTTCGGCTTCCTGATCCGTCGCAAACGGCGGTTCGGGTGCGCGGCGGGTGTCCCCTCCGTGGCCGACCTCTACCGAACCCCAGCCGACGGAGCAGTTTTCCAGGGGTTCGAGCGGACGCACCACGACGCTGCGCAGTTGCGGCAGCTCGGTCGGGGCTGGCTCGGCGATGGGCGGCTCGGCGACGGGCGGCGGCGCCGCCTCGGGTCCGGAATGGACCGGCGGGGTGCTGCAGGCGGCGCCCAGCAGGCAGAGGAGCCATGCAGCGCGTGGGACGAACGGGCGATTCCCCATCCGGCCATGGTAGTTGGCCGCTTGCGCTTTCGTGAGCGGCAGGTTCCAAAGGCGCCCGATGGCCGCGTTCCTCCGTTCCCTGGCGCCGCTGGTCGGCCTGCTGCTCGCGCTCCCCGTCGCCGCGCAGAAGGGTGACACGCGCTGGCCGTGGGGTGTCGGCGCCGACGCCGACCAGTTCACGCGGCGCGACCTCTTCAACCTCGGTGTGATCGGCGCCAAGGCCTGGGACGCCGATCGACCCGAGCCGTCGCTCGAGCGGCAGAGCGGCACGCGGCGGATCGAGGGCGGCGCCAGCGGCGGCGACGACAGCGGGCCGAAGCGCCTGCTGGTGCGCGCGCTCTACGACGGCGGCCCCGCGCACAAGGCGGGCCTGCTGCTCGACGACGTGATCACCGGCGTCGACGGCCAGCCGTTCGCCAACGGCAGCCTCGCGCCGATGGCCGCCGCCGTGCAGCGCGCCGAGGCGCAGGACGGCAAGCTCGTGCTGCAGATCGAGCGCGGCGGCAAATCGCTCGACGTCGCCATCAAGGTAAAGAAGCTCGGCGACTTCGCCCAAGCGCCCGAAGCGGGGCGCATGCGCCAGCAGGTGCTCGACGAGGCGCTCGCGTGGCTCGCCAAACGCCAGCTGGGCGGCGGCTACCCCGAGACGCTCAGCGGCAGGAACGGCGCCGTCGTGCAGACGTGCCTCGCCGGCCTCGCCTGGATCGGCGGCGGCAGCACGCTGCAGAAGGGCAAGTACAAGGCCAACCTGACCAGCGCCGTGCAATTCGTGCTGCACGGCCTCGAGCAGCCCGACCCGCTGGCCGGCAATACGCAGGGCGGCAGTTGGGACCAGACCACGTGGGGCTATGCACACGCCGCGATCTTCCTCGGCGAATTGCAGATCGCCGGCGGCGGCAAGAAGCCGAGCGCCGACCTGCAGCGCATCGCCGACACGCTCTGCAAACGCCAGGAGGTCTCCGGCGGCTATGGCCACGGCCCCGGCGGCAAGAACGCGCTCGGTTACATCGAGCTCAACATCCTGGCGGCGTTCGTCGCCGACGGCCTCAGCATCTGCCAGCAGGCCGGCTGCAAGGTCGATCCCAAGGTCGTCGACAGACTGCTCGGCTATGCCGAGGAATCGGCCGGCGCCGACGGTGGCGTCGGCTATTCGACCGGCCCCGGCCAGAAGGGCATGGGCAACATCGGCCGCACCGCCGGCACCTGGCTCGCCGCGCTCGGCTTCGGTCGCGCCGAGCACCCGTTCACCAAGAAGATGGAGGAGTACGTCCGCGCGCACATCGCCGACATGATGGGCGGCCACGCGTCGTTGCAGCAGCACATCCTGCTGGCCGGCCTCGCCGCCAGCGCGCTCGGCAAGGACGGCGCCGCCGCCTATTGGGACGGCGGCCTGCGCCGCGACCTGACGCTGGCCCGCGCGCCGGATGGTTCGCTGCAGCCGCGACCGTGGCACGAGTCGCTGTCGATGCAGTCGAATACCGATGTGAGCGTCGGCGAGGTGTGGAC
>CAYMRG010000612.1:0-3473 GCA_964392555.1 uncultured candidatus Brocadiaceae bacterium | reverse complement strand
GCCGTTGGCGAGCGGGAGTAGTAGTCACCCCTGGAGACGGCAGCGCGCCTGCGGCCCGAGGGGCACAAGTGCGCCTGCGGCCCTTGCCCGACGGGGTGGTGGGGCCGACACTGCTCGCCCCTCATGAAGGTCTACCTCTGTCGGCCGCGCGGCTTCTGCGCCGGCGTCGAACGCGCCATCGAGACGGTCGAACGGGCGCTCACCAAGTTCGGGCGTCCGGTCTACGTCCGCCACGAGATCGTCCACAACAAGATCGTCGTCGCCGACCTCGAGCGGAAGGGCGCGGTGTTCGTCGAGGATCTGTCGGCGGTGCCGGCGGGCAGCCACGTGATCTTCAGCGCGCACGGCGTCGCACCGGACGTGTTCTCGCAGGCCGCCCGCCACCGGCTCCATTCGATCGACGCGACCTGCCCGCTGGTCACCAAGGTGCACGTCGAGGCTCGGCGGTTCGCGGCGAAGGGCTACACGATCCTGCTGATCGGCCACGCCGACCACGTCGAGGTCGAGGGCGTCGTCGGCGAGGCGCCCGACCGCACGCTGGTCGTCGCTTCGCCGACCGAGGCCGAACGCGTCGTCGTGCCGAATCCGGAGCGCGTCGCGGTGCTGACGCAGACGACGCTGAGCGTCGACGAGGCGATGCGCGTCATGGACGTGCTGAAGCGCCGTTTCCCGGCGCTGGCGACGCCGCGCAAGGAGGACATCTGCTACGCGACCACCAACCGGCAGATGGCGGTCAAGAGCCTGCGCGGCAAGGTCGACCTGTGGCTGGTGATCGGCGACCCGATGAGCAGCAACAGCAACCGGCTGCGCGAACTGGGCGCCGATTCGGGCGTGCCCGCGCACCTCGTGCTGGGCCCCGAGCAGATTCGCCCCGAGTGGCTCGTCGGCGTCGCGAACGTCGGCATCACGTCGGGGGCGAGCACGCCGGAGAGCAGCGTCTCGGCCGTTGTCGCGCGGTTGCGCGAGCTCGGCGCCAGCGCGGTCGAGGAGGTCGCCGGCAACCCGGAGACGATCGAGTTCACGCTGCCGCAGGAAGTGCGCTGACCATGCGGATCGCGCTCTGCCAGATCGATTCGACCGTCGGCGACTTCGCCGGCAACGTCGCGCGGATCGTCGACTTCGCGCAGCGGGCGGCGGCGCAGGGCGCCGCGGTCGCGGTGTTCCCCGAACTGGCGATCTGCGGCTACCCGCCCGAGGACCTGCTGCTGCTCGAGGGCTTCCGCCAGGCGCACGACGCCGCGCTGGCCGAGCTCGCGGCGCGGCTGCCGCGCGGACTCGACGTGCTGCTCGGCTGCATCACGCCGAACGAACGCGCGGCTTTGCGCGGCGGCCGGCCGCTGCACAACGCGGTCGCGCTGGTGCAGGGCGGCGAGGCGCGGATCGTCGCGCGCAAGAGCCTGCTGCCGACCTACGACGTGTTCGACGAGTCGCGCTACTTCGAGTCGTGGCCGGAGCCGCAGCAGAACGTCATCACGCTGCGCGGCCGCCGCATCGGCATCGTCGTCTGCGAGGACGGCTGGAACGACGCCGAGTTCTTCCAGAAGCGCACCTACCAGGTCGATCCGGTCGAGTGCGTCGTGCGCGCCGGCGCCGAGATCGTCGTCAACCTCAGCGCGAGCCCGTGGGCGGCCGGCAAGGAGGCGTTCCGCCACCGCATGGTGATGGCCGCCGCGCGCCGCCACGGCGTGCCGATGATCTACGTCAACATGGTCGGCGGCGACGTCGAGCTGCAGTTCGACGGCGGGTCGCTGGCGGTCAAGTCGCACGGCGCCGCGTTCCAGCCGGTCGAATTCGCCGAAGCACTGCACGTCGTCGACACCGACGCCGAATGGCGTGAGCAGCCGGGGCAGCTGCCGGTCGAGCAGACGCACCACGCCGCGATCGTGCAGGGATTGCGCGCCTACTTCGGCAAGTTCGGTTTCCGCCGCGCGGTCGTCGGGCTCTCTGGCGGCATCGATTCGGCGCTGGTCGCGACGCTCGCCGTCGATGCGCTCGGCGCCGCCAACGTCGTCGGCATCGGCATGCCGTCGCGCTACAGCAGCGAGCACAGCGTCGCCGACGCGCGGCAGCTCGCGCAGAACCTCGGCATCGCGTTCCACGTGCTGCCGATCGCGCCGCTGCAGGACGCGTTCGCCCGGGTGCTCGAGCCGGTGTTCGCCGGCACCCAGCCCGGCATCGCCGAGGAGAACCTGCAGGCGCGCGCGCGCGGCACGCTGCTGATGGCCTACGCCAACAAGCACGGCCACCTGGTGCTGACCACCGGCAACAAGAGCGAGTGCGCGGTCGGCTACTGCACGATCTACGGCGACACCAACGGCGCGCTCGCGCCGATCGCCGACCTGTGGAAGACCGAGGTGTGGGCGCTGAGCCGCTGGCTCAACCGCGACGGCGAGCGCATCCCGCGCAATTCGATCGAGAAGCCGCCGTCGGCCGAGCTGCGGCCCGGCCAGTTCGACAGCGACAGCCTGCCGCCGTATCCCGAACTCGATCCCGTGCTGCGCTGCCTCGTCGAGGAGAACCTGACGGTCACCGCGACCGCCGCGCGCACCGGCATGGCCCGCGAACGCGTCGGCGACCTGTTCGCGAAGATCCAGAGCGCCGAGTGGAAGCGTTACCAGTATCCGCCGACGCTGCGCGTCAGCGAGCGCTGCTGGAGCGGCCGGCGGATGCCGGCGTCGCATCGCTACCGCGAGTGGTAGCCGCGGCGATCACCCCTTGCGGACCGTCGCCGCGCCGAGTGCGGCGAACAGGCCGCCGACCAGCACCGTGAAGCCGAACGGCCAGAACAGGCCTTCCGCGTAGAGCAGCACGCGGTTCAACGTCTCGGGATCCTTGGGCCCATCCTTGCCGACGGCGTTGAAGTGCGTCTTCCAATCCTTCTCGAACGCGAGGTACTGGATCGCCAGCACCGGGATGCGCGCCAGGATGCCGTAGATCGCGAGCGTCAGCCAGGCGCGACCCCAGGCGATGGCCAGCACCAGGCCGGCGACCGCCGCGCCGGGGAAGGCGATCATCGCCTTGCGGCCCCAGTCCTCCTTGCCCGCGACCATCTCGGTGGCGAACGCCACGTAGAACAGGCCGGCGACCAGGGCGAAGCCGAGCACGCACGCGCCGATCGTGCCGGCGATCGACCGGGGGCGGTGGCCGTTCTTGGCGAGGCGGCGGCCGAACCAGAAGCCGAACACCGGCACCAGCCAGGTGATGCCGACCAGCGCGCCGCCGCCGCCGGCCGCGGGGCTGAAGAACTGCGGGTCCCAGCCGTTGAGTTCGCCGACGAGCCGCACGACGACGACGATCAGGGTGAGGAACGCGGCGATCAGGATCGGGACGGTCATGCCCCGCTTGGGTGCTTCGGCCATGTCGGGATCGTTGCGGCCGAACGGGCCGGATTCCACCGCCAGACGGCGCGGAGTCGTCGCTCAGCGCGTCCTGCGGCCCGCAACCAAAGGTTGCGCGGCGCTGCGCGCCGCCAG
>CAYMRG010000611.1:0-3480 GCA_964392555.1 uncultured candidatus Brocadiaceae bacterium | reverse complement strand
GCCGCGGCGCGAAGCGCTGAGCAATCCGCCTCTCCTCTCTCTTCTTCTCTTCTCTTCTGGTTCTGTTCTCTGCTGGTTCTGTTCTTCTCTGTGGTCTCTGTGTTCTCTGTGTTTAATTTCTTTTCTGGTTTCTGAGAGAAACACCAGAAGAAGAAGAAGAAGAAGAAGAAGGACTAAACACAGAGAACACAGAGACCACAGAGAAGAACAAGGCGGAGAAGAGGCAGAAACCAGAAGAGAGAAGAGAAGAGAAGAGAAGAGAAGAGAGGCCCCGTTGGGTGGATCAGCGTGGGTTCTTGTCCGGCTTGCTGGCGGGCGTCGGCGTGACCTGTGGTGCGGGCGCGGTCAGGGCGCAGCGGAAGCCGGTGTGGCAGAGGCCGGTGTCGGGCGTGGATTTCATGCGCGTGCCGGGCAGGTAGCCGAGGCAGTAGACGTCGCTGCAGAGGAAGGAGCCGCCGCGCAGGACGCGCTTCTCGACGCCGGGCTCGGCCGGGTCGTAGCTGTTCTTGGGGCCTTGCGGGTCGATCGCGAGCGCGGTCGGATCGCCGTAGCCGCGCGGGTGGTAGCGGTCGTTGCACCACTCCCAGACGTTGCCGGACATGCCGTAGAGGCCGAAGGCGTTGGCGGTGAAGGCGCGGACCGGCGCGGTCGTGACGTAGCCGTCCTCGTGCGTGTTGGTGCGTGGGAACTCGCCCTGGAAGATGTTGGCCCGCCACGCGCCGCCGGGCTTCTGTTCGCCGCCCCAGACGAAGCGCTGCTGGTCGAGGCCGCCGCGCGCCGCGAACTCCCATTCGGCCTCGGTCGGCAGCCGCTTCTTCGCCCAGGTGGCGAAGGCGATCGCGTCGCGCCAGCTCACCTGCACCACGGGATGGTCGTCCTTGCCGTCGATCGTCGAGTCGGGGCCCTGCGGATGCCGCCAGCACGCGCCGGGCACGTAGCGCCACCAGGTCCAGAACTCGCGCAGATCGACCGCCTCGGGCGGCGGCATGAACACCAGCGCGCCGGCGACGAGCTGGTCCTCGGGGACGCCGGGCACGTCCTCGGCCGTCGGCTTCTTCTCGGCATCGGTGACGTAGCCGGTCGCGGCGACGAACGCGGCGAACTGCGCATTGGTGACCTCGGTCGCGTCGAGCCAGAAGCCGCTGAGCCGCACGCGGTGCAGCGGCGCGTCGGCGTCGCCGTTCTGGCTGCCGAGCACGGCCTCACCGCCGGCGATCCAGACCATGCCGGCGGTCGCAGCCGGAGCGTCCTGCCCGTACAGGCCGGTGGCCGCGAGCATCGCGGCCAGCATGACGAAGGGGATGCGCGCCATCCCGGCATCGTCCGCGCGCGGCGGGCGCGCGGCAAGGCCAGGCGGCGTCGGCGGCTACTTGGTGCGCGACGCGCGGGCGCCGTGGACGAGCCCGGCGAGGTGCACGGACAGCACCGACTCGAGCGCGTGCAGCGCGCGCGCGTGCGGCAGCAGGTTGTCGGCCGGCGCGTCGAACAGGCAGGCGGTCACGGCGCCGCGAACGAACTCGATCAGCTGGCGACCGGGCCTCACCGCGCGCACCAGGTCGGGGCCGGTGCCGCACAGCGTCGGCAGCCACTGCGCGCTGACCGCGTGCAGCGTCGCCCCGTCGACCCGCCCGGCCATCAGCGCGAGCAGCCACGCGCGTGCCGACCGGCGGCGACGGTTCAGCACCGAGAGCTGGATCGGCTGCGCGCCGAGCCGCCGGTTCTGCCGCGCGATCGTGAAGTCCACGATCGCGCGCACCAGCATCGGCAGCGCGGGCATCACGACGTCTTCGAGCCGACGCCGGCCGAGGGCGTCGATCGCGTCGCTGCGCGCGGGCAGGCGCGCGGGTTCGAGGAACAGGAACGGCCGCGGCTCGCGCGCGACGGCCACGCTCCCCGGCTTCTTCGCCAACTCCGACTTCGTCATGCCGTTGCTATCGGCGGCACCCGCACGCCAACTGGAGCGGGGCGGGCGGCCGATGGCCGGGCGAAAACCCCTCAGGAACCCAACCGCCCCCAGTCCCACAGCTTGCCGAGTTCCCTGTCGACGATCTCGACAGCCGCCGGCCCCGAGCCGAGCAGCTCGGCCGGGCGCGGCCCGTAGACCGCGTTGCTGTGCGCGATCGCCTCGGCGCGGTGCACGTCGTCGAGCGAACAGCTCCGTTCGGCCACCGGCAGCCCGGTCGCGCGCGCGCGCTCGAGCAGGATCGCCCGCGCGATCCCCGGCAGCACCCGCCCGTCGAGCGGCGGCGTCACCCAGGTGCCGTCGAGCCGCAGCCACAGGTTGCCGACCGCCGTCTCGAGCACTTCGCCGTCCTCGGTGACGACGACCCCGTCGTCGGCGCCGCCGTCCTGGGCCTGCTGCAGCACCGCGTCGTAGAACGTCCGCGGCATCGCCTTCAGGTCGGCCGGCGGCCCGCCGGGTTTGCGTTCGACGACGGTCGGCACGAGCCGCACCTTGCCGACCCGCACGCCGCTGCGCGCCGTCAGCACCGTGTGCACCGTGCCGCGGTCCGGCACCAGCAGGAGCCGCAGGATCGCTTCGCCAGCCTGGTGCTCGAGCGCCAGCCGACTCGCCGCCGCACGCAGCTCCGGGGTCGGTTGCCAGGACAGCTTCAGGCGTTGCACTGCCGACTGCAGCCGTGCGAGGTGCCGTGGCCACAGCGGCAGGTCGCCGCCGTGCGCGCCGATCGTCTCGAACGGCGCGACCACGCCCGCCGCGGGCTTCGGCGCCGCGTCGGCACCGAGGAACTTGCCGTCGACCCAGATGCTCATGGTGTGCCTCCGCGACGATCATCCTAAGCTGCGCGGGGAATGCACGCGCGCGCCGCCTTCGACTTCACCATCGACGACCTCGTCGATATCGCCGTGCGCGGCGCGGTGCGCCGACATCGACCCGTCTGGTGGCGGACCGCCAGCGCCTTGCTCCTGTATGCCTTGCTCGGCGGTTGGATCGGATCGGCCATCGCCCGGGCCCTGTCCCAGCCTTGGCTGGTCGGCAAGATCGGCGGTGCGCTGCTCGGTCCGGTCGCAGGATGGCTCACCACGCGGTGGCTGCACGGTCGCCGATTGGCGCAGTTGCGGCGCGATCTGGCGGAGATGTGCGGCGAGGGCCGCATCGCTGCGAAGTGGAGCTGACCGATGCGGCCACGCGCTGGCGGCAGTTCGGCGAGACACTCGTGCAGCCGTGGACCATGCTCACGGCCATCGAGACGGATGGTGCGGAACTGCTGTTCTTCACGCGTCGGGAGTGCTCGGTGGTCCGTGGCCGCGCGTTCGCCGATGCCGCGGCGCGAGAGCACTTCCTCGCGACCGCCCGCCGGCTGCACGAGGCAGCCCGGATGTCACGCGCTACCCACCCACCTCCACCTGCAGCGCCCGCTCCAGCCCCGCCATCTTCGCCAGGCTCTCGCGCCACTCCGCCGTCGGATCGCTTAGCGCCGTGACGCCGCCGCCGGCATTGCCGCGCAGCCTACCAGCGCG
>CAYMRG010000610.1:0-3488 GCA_964392555.1 uncultured candidatus Brocadiaceae bacterium | reverse complement strand
AACAACGGCAAGTTCCAGTACGACATCCGGAACAAGACGATCAGCACGGCGCAGGTCGCCGCGTTCTGGACGAACCTCGGCGTGTTCGCGGGCAGCGAGCCGGCGAGCACCTACGCGGGCACGTCGCTGACGTTCGTGCCGACCGACGACACCTGGGCCGACGGCGCTTGGCAGCACGGCGGCGACGTGTCGACGGACACGAAGCACTTCCTCTACGCGGGCGCGAACATCGTCGCCGCGGCCGGCGCGCCGTGGTTCCTGCTGGCAGTGGACCAGGTCGGCTATGTGCCGATCACCAGCACGGACGTGACCGGCACGACGGGTCGCACGATCACGATGACGCCGATCAGCAACACGGCGGCCAAGGTGGACCGTTACCCGAACGGCGTCGGGCTGCGCGCGTTCTTCTCGACCGAGGTCGCGCCGACGGCCGGCGGGCCGAACCTGACCAGCTTCACGTACACGAACGTCGCCGGTACGACGGCGCGCGCCTGCCCGGTCACGGTCGGCTTCGCGGCGACGCCGGTCATCGGCGCGGTTCCGCACTCGGGCGGTGCGGCGACGCGGTACGCGCCGTTCATCCCGCTCGCGGCCGGCGACACTGGCATCAAGGACTTGGAGGCGTTCACGCTCTCCGGCGGCACGGCCTACACCGGCTCGGGACAACTCGTGCTGCACCTGGTCAAGCCGCTGTGGGGGATTCCGATCCCGGCGAGCGGCATCCACAACGTCGCCGAGTTCCTGAACATGCTGCCGAACATGGCGCGCATCCCGGACGGTGCGTGCATCCAGTGGATGCTGATGAACACCGGCGCGACGACGGCGAACGCGCCGCTGCTCGTGGAAAGCGCGCACGGATGGGGCTGATCTGCAACGGCCATCGCAATGCGTTCTCGCCGTTTCGGTGGCGGTACGGCGCGCTCGTGTCGTACCTCAACGGCGGCCCGGCGTTGCGTAACGGCTACCAGCCGGGAACGCTGCACAACTGGAACGCGCACACGACGCGAGACGTGGCGCTGCCGAACGGCAACCTGTCGCCGCAGTCGTGGATGCTGCCGCGCACCGGCGGCGGGATGTCCATGCGCCCGCTCGGAGAGGGCAGCTTTGCGGCCGACCTGATCCCGACGCGGCCGATGACGATCGACCTGACCGGCGCGGGCGACCTCGAAGCGACCGCCGGCCTCGTCGTCTCGATGCTGCTCGCGATGACCGGCGGCGGCGACCTGACGGCGACGATTCAAGGCCGGTTGAACGCGAGCATCGACATGACCGGAAGTGGCGACCTCGCCGGCAGCATGACCGGGTTCGCCAACTTGGTCGTCGACCTGCTCGGACAAGGCGACCTCGACGCCACCATCGCCGCGTTCGGCGACATGAGCATCGACATCGTCGTGACCGGCACCGGCCTGACGACGGCGAACGTCGGGCAGGCCGTGTGGTCGGCGCTGGCCGCTGCGAACAACGACGCCGGCACAATGGGCGAGAAGCTCAACGATGCCGGCAGCGCCAGCAACCCGTGGACGGAGGTGCTCGAAACTGGCTTCACCGCCGGCGAGCTGCTGCTGATCACCGCCGCGGCCGTTGCCGGCAAGCTCGACCGGGTCGACAACGGCGACGGCACCTTCACGATCACGATCCGCGGACTCGCCGACACGAAGGATCGGATCGTCGGCGTCGTGGACGAGAACGGCAACCGCGTGAGCGCGACCTATGACGGGACGTGAGCATGAGCTGGTTCCGCAACGAATGGTTCGCGGCGCCGCAGTACGCGAGCGAGTGGTTCGGGCCGGTTGCGGTCGAACCACCGACACCGCCGCCGAGCGGCGGAGTGGGCGGCGGCGGAACGCGCGTGCGGTTCCCGCGGCTGCCAGGCATGAAGCCGCGCGACCGACGGCGCCGGCACGAAGAGGATCTGCTTGTTGTCATCCTGTGATGCGAAAGGCGAAACGATGAGCGCTCAAATCGAACGCATGGCCTGCGGGCTGCTCGACGTGAAGCTCGCCGGCTCGGCGAACGACATGTCCTTCACGGGCTACGGCGCCGTGTTCGGCAACATCGACAGTTACGGCGACGTGATCAAGAAGGGCGCGTTCGCGCGCACGATCCACGAAGCCAAGACGACCGGCCAGTGGCCGGCGATGCTGGAGCAGCACGGCGGCTGGGGCATGACCGCCTCGGACCTGACGCCGATCGGCGTGTGGACCGATCTGGAGGAGGACGAGGTCGGGCTCAAGGTCGCGGGCAAGTTCGCGCCGACGCCGCGCGGGCAGGAGATGCATGCGCTCATGAAGATGTCGCCGCGGCCGGCGATCAACGGGCTGTCGATCGGGTACCTGCCGATCAAGTGGACGAACCGCAGCAAGCCTGAGGAGCCGCGACGGACGCTGGAGGAGGTGAAGCTCTTCGAGATTTCGCCGGTAACGTTCCCGGCCAACGGCAAGGCGCGGGTCGGGAGCGTGAAGCGGATCGACGAATTGAACAGTCTTGCCGAGGTCGAGGAGTACCTGCGTGAGGTAGGCCTCTCGATCGCGGAAGCAAAGGGCCTCGTTGCCCGCGTCAAGCGAGCGTCGCCGCGCGAGGCGGTCGACGACTGGTCTGGCGTCGCGAAAGTGTTGAACCAGTTCTCCTAAACGAAAGGAAAGAAATGAAGACCTACCTCACCAATCCGAAGATCATGATCTTCGCGCTCATCGCGGTCTACGCGGTGTCGGCCTTTGCCGGGCATCCGATGGTCCCGGCGGAAGGGCTGCTCGCGCTCGGCGCGCTCCCGATGGTGTTCGGCGACACCGCGAGCGTCGGCCCGGCCGAAATCGCGGAACTCGTGCGGAAGCAGGGCACCGCGTGGGAAGAGTACAAGCAGGCGAACGACGCGCTCGTCAAGGCGAAGGCCGAGGGCAAGGCCGTCTCCGACCTCGAAGCGAAGGTCGCGGCCATCAGCGCCGACCTCGACAAGATCGGCGAGCTGAAGGACGCCGTCGCCGAGCTGGAGAAGAAGGCCAACCGCCCGGACTTCGCGGCCGGCGACAAGGACCGCAACTTCGGCGAGGAGGTGAAGCAGTTCAACATCGCCCGCAAGGCGTTCGACGTGTCGAGCGCCGGCACGCCGGTCTCGGTCGACGAGTACAAGGCGTACCACTCCGGCTTCTTCAACCTGATGCGCAAGGGCAACGTCGAACTGCTGTCCGACGCCGAGCGCAAGGCGATGGTCGCCGGCGACGACTCGAACGGCGGGTACCTGCTGCCGCCGACCACGGTCGGTCGCGCCGTCGCGCGCATCTTCGAGCTGTCGCCGATCCGCGCCATCGCGGGCGTGCAGCCGATCTCGACGGACGCGATGGAAGGCGTCTACGACAACGACGAGGCCGCGTACGGCTGGGTCGGCGAGACGGGCTCGCGCAGCGACACGAACACGCCGACGCTCGGGAAGTACCGCATCGAGGCGCACGAGTGCTACGCCGCGCCGAAGGCGTCGCAGAAGCTGATCGACG
>CAYMRG010000609.1:0-3510 GCA_964392555.1 uncultured candidatus Brocadiaceae bacterium | reverse complement strand
CCCGTCTTGTGGATCCCGGTGTGCAGGAACAGGACTCGGCTGGCACCGCGGTCGGCTCTGCGGCTCCAGAATGGCATGGGCAGCAGTTCGGTTGGAGGGGCTCTGGAAGCGAACAGTCTGCGAGACGCGCGGCCCCGC
Source organism: uncultured candidatus Brocadiaceae bacterium (assembly GCA_964392555.1). GTDB lineage: Bacteria > Planctomycetota > UBA1135 > UBA1135 > UBA2386 > CAYMRG01. Next base: position 3,372 of record CAYMRG010000609.1, on the reverse strand, counting down.
CGCACGCCTCGATTCCGCTTCAATTTTCCCTGGCTATCGGCTTGCCCCTCGGCTCGCCGGAGCGCCATCTTGAGACGCCGCACCGCCCGTCCCCAGGCAGCGCCGACCGATCAATCGACGAGGACGCGCACTGCCAGCTCGGGAGGCGCCTCGAGCACCTTCTTCACGGCGCAGCTCCCTGCCGCCAGCACCAGAGCCTGCCGGTACTTCTCGGGGAACCCCGCCGGCACCGCGATGTCGATCGCGACCGAGGTCACGCGCTTGGTCGCCGGATCGCGTTCGTAGGTCTGCGACAACCGGATGCCCTCGAGCGGCAGGTCGCGGCCGCGACAGAATTCGAGGACGTAGTAGCCGCTGCAGGTCGCCAGCGACGCGAAGAACAGGTCGAACGGCGACGGCGCCGTACCATCGCCCCCCGCCTTCGCCGGCTGGTCGGTGTGCACCTGGTGGTCCGCGAAGTGCGCCGTGACGCGCTTGCCGCCGGGAAACGTGACGTCGATGCGAGGTCCGGTCGCCATGGGTTCTCCTGCGGACGCAACACCGGCCACGCGACGCAATTTCGGCCGGCCCACGGGCGGTGGCCCCGCGCCGCCGCAGGTAGCCTTGCGCGCCCCTTCCGAGTGATCCGCGGCGCCGCGCGCGCCGTTGGCGATCCCTCACCCGCCCGAGGAGCCCTCTGCGCATGCGTCTCCACCCATTGCTCGCCACCGCCCTCCTGACGTCCACCGTGGTCGCGCCCGCCTTCGCCCAGGGCACGCCGATCGGCTTCGCGGAGCAGTTCGCGCTCGCCGCCGACCGCCACCAGGTGCTCGCACTGCTGCCTGCCGGCAGCCAGGACTACTACTACTACGCCTGCCTCGAACGACAGCTCGCCGGGGCGTTCGACGACGTGCCGCCGCTGCTCGCCGCCTGGATCGAGCGCTACGGCCGCAGCGACGCGGTCGTCGCGATCGAGAACCGACAGGCGCTGCTGACGTTCGAACGCGACCCGGCCGCGACCTACCGCTTCCTGCAGGACCGCACCGGCACGCGGTTCGACGCGGTGCGCCAGTCGCCCGGCGCCGCCCCGGATCTGCCGACCCGGCTCGATCCGCAGCTGCTGGCGCCGGGCGCGCTGCTGCAGCGCGCGCAGCAGCTCCATCCCGGTTCGCTGGACGGCGTCCGCAGCGAGGCGCTCGCGTCGCTGGCGGCAGCGCCACTCGACGACGCGCTGCTGACGGACTTCCTGAAGCGGCTCGAGCGCCCCGACGTGCCGAACCTCCCGGCGCTGATCGCGCGCAACCTGCAGAACCCGCGCAGCGGCGGCTTCGGCACCTTGCCGATCCACGACCAGCTGCTGCTCGACCAGCTCGAGGCACTGGCGCAGGCGATGCCGTCGCTGCGCAACGAACAGCCGTTCGTGCTCGCCTGGCTGCGCCGCCTCGCGCCGAACGGCGACGTCGACTGGCGGCAGGATCCGGCGGCGCGCGAACGCTACCTCGACCGGTTGTGGGCATTCGCACAGCGGCTGCTGCCGTCGTTCCGTTCGCTGCAGGTGCACGTGCTCTACTGGCGGCTGCAGCACGACCTCGAGCTCGGTGTCTGGGATCGCGAGCGGTTCCTGCAGTACCTGCAGCTGCCGCGGCGCGCCGACTACGTGCGGCCGGAGTTCCTGAACGATCGCCCGCGCGGCGAGGCGATCGCCGACCTCGCCATGCTCTGGCCGCTCGGCTTCCCGGCGGTCGGCAGCGACCAGGCGCTGGTGCGCACCTACCTGGAGCACTTCTTCGCCACCGAGGACAGCTGGCAGCCGTACGCCGCGTTCGTGCGCGAGGACTGGCTGAAGCGCGTGTTCGCCGAGACCAAGCTGCTGGTCGGTGCGGGTGACGCCGAGCGCTGGGGAGCGATGCTCGATCCGACGGTGGTCGCCGAACTCACGCAACGCGTCGAATGCGCGTTCGTGCCGACGCAGCGGCGCCGGTTCGGCGCCGCTGATCCGGTCGGCATCGACCTCGTCACCAAGCACGTCGGCACGCTGCTGGTGCGGGTGTTCGTCGTCGATGCGTTCGCCTACCTGCGCGACACGCAGCGCCCCGTCGATCCGGCGATCGACCTCGATGGCCTGGTCGCCAACGAGGAGCAGACGTTCACCTACGACGATCCGCCGCTGCGCCGCGTCGTGCGCCACTTCGACTTCCCGAGCCTGTCACGGCCGGGCACCTACGTCGTCGAATTCGTCGGCAACGGCCAGGCGAGCCGCGCCGTGATCCAGAAGGGCGCGCTGCACTCGGTCGCGCGGACCGGCGCCGCCGGCCAGGTGGTGACGGTGCTCGATGAGGGCGGCGCGCTCGTGCCCGGCGCGTTCGTCTCGTGCAGCGGTCACGAGTACCAGGCCGACGCGAACGGCGAGGTCTGCATCCCGTTCGCGCCGCAGCGCCATGCGGAGCCGTTGATCCTGCGCCATGGCCGCATCGCGACGCTCGAACCCTTCGACCATCTCGACGAGGTCTACGCACTCGCGGCCGGCGTCCACGTCGCTCGCGAAGCGCTGCTGAGCCCGTTCGAGGCGCGCTTGCTGGTTCGCCCGGCGCTGACCCTGCACGGCGTGCCGATCGCCCTGTCGCTGCTGCAGCGGCCAGAACTGGTGATCACCTCGAGCGACGTCGACGGCGTCACGTCGAGCAAGACGGTGCGCGATCTCGCGCCGACCGCCGACGCCGAGCTGGTGGTGCCGTTCCATGTGCCCGACCGGCTGCAGTCGCTGACCGTGCAGCTGCGCGGCCGGGTCGCCAACGTCAGCGCCGGCAAGGACGTCGAACTGGCGTCGACCGCGACGACGCTGCGCTGGAACGCGATCGCCAGAACCGCCCAGACGCGCACCGCGCTGCTCGGCCGCGGCCCGGACGGCTACTGGCTCGACGTGCGCGGCAAGGCCGGCGAGCCCTGTGCGGACACGGCGGTGCCGCTGCAACTCGAGCTGCGCGACTGGACCGACCCGCTGGCCGTGACGCTGAAGACCGACGCCGCCGGCCGCATCCACCTCGGCCCGCTCGACGGTGTCGCGCGGCTGTCGAGCCCGGACGTGCCGCAGGCACCGTGGCTGCTCGTCGATCGTGAGAGCGCGTGGCCTGCAGCAGTCGGCGCGAGCGCCGGCACGACGGTGCGCCTGCCGTGGCTCGGCACGGCGTCGTCGCCCGTGCGCGGCGACGTGTCCCTGCTCGAGGTCGTCGACGGCGTGTTCGTGCGCGATGCGTTCGCACAGCTCGCGATCGCCGGCGGCTACCTGGAGCTGCGCGACCTGCCGGCCGGCGACTACGACCTGTGGCTCCGGGCGACCGGCCAGAACGTCGCGGTGCACGTGACGGCCGGCCCGGTGCGCGCCGGCTGGGTGAT
>CAYMRG010000608.1:1563-3513 GCA_964392555.1 uncultured candidatus Brocadiaceae bacterium | reverse complement strand
CGCGTTCAGCAGGATGCCGAGGAAGATCGCGACGAAGAACGCGACGCCGCGCGCTTCGCGCGACTGGGGGGCCGGTGCCGCAGGCCACACCGGTTGCTGGGGCGGCACGCCGGCGGGTGGCTGCGGCGGCTGGGGCGGCAGCGAACTCATGCCGGGGCGAGCAGGCCGCGCGCGATGCCGAGCCGCTGGATGTCGGTTGCACCCTCGTAGATCTCGGTGATGCGCGCGTCGCGCAGCACGCGCTCGGCCGCCGAGGCGCCGCTCGCCCCCTGCAGGCCGAGGATCGACACCGCCGCGCGCGCCGCGCGGTTGGCGAGCCGCGACGCGCGCGACTTGGCCATCGCCGCCTCGGTGCTGCAGCGCACGCCGCGGTCGCGCAGGATCGCCGCGCGCCACGTCAGGAAACGGTAGGCGTCGAGATCCGACGCGAGGTCGGCGAACGACCACTGGTCGGGCTGCGTCGCGTTCGGCCGACCCTTGGCGTCGACCTGGCCGGCGAGATGCTTCTGGATCAGCTCGATCGCGGCGCGCGCGATGCCGAGCGACTGCGAGGCGATGCCGAGGCGGCCGCCGTCGAGCGTGTCGAGCGCGATCGTGAAGCCCTGCCCTTCTTCGGCGATCAGGCAGTCGGCCGGCACCTTGACGTTCTCGAGCACGATCTCGGTGGTCGGCGAGCCGCGCAGGCCGAGCTTGCGCTCCTTCTTGCCGACGCCGACGCCGGGCCAGTCCTTCTCGACGACGAACGCCGAGATGCCCTTGACGCGATCCGCGCCGGTGCGCGCGAAGACCACGAACAGCTTCGCCTCGCTGCCGGTCGTGATCCACAGCTTGGCGCCGTTCATCACGTAGTGGTCGCCGACCTTCTTCGCCTCGCAGCGCAGCGCCGCGGCGTCGGAGCCGGAGAACGCCTCGCTGAGGCAGTAGGCGCCGAGCCACTCCCCGGTGACCAGCTTGGGGAACCAGCGGCGCTTCTGCGCATCGGTGCACCACTTGCCGAGCAGCGAGTTGACCAGCGAGTTGTGCACGCTGATCGTCACGCCGGTCGACGCGCAGACCGCGTTGATCTCCTCGAGCATCACGCAGCTGGCGAGGTTGCCCATCGCCGAGCCGCCGTACTCCTTGGCGACCGTCGTCCGCAGCAGGCCGAGCCTGGCGGCCGCGGCGACCGGCTCGCGCGGGAACTTCGTCTCGGCGTCGTACTTCGCGGCGTCACCGAGGTGCTTCTGCGCGTAGTCGCGGACGTAGTCGCGGAACGTCTGCAGCTCCGGCGAGAGGTCGAAGTCGGGGACCTGCGGCGTGGCGGTGGCGCTCATCACTTGCTGTAGTCGTAGAAGCCCTTCTTGGTCTTGCGGCCGAGGTGACCGGCGGCCACCAGACGGCGCAGCAGCGGACAGGCGCGGTATTTGTCGTCGCCCAGCCCGGCCTTGAGCACGTCGAGGATCGAGACGCAGACGTCGAGACCGATGAAGTCGGCGAGCGTCAGCGGGCCCATCGGGTGGTTCATGCCGAGCTTCATGATCTCGTCGATCGCCTCGCGGGTCGCGACGCCCTCCATCAGGGCGAACGCCGCTTCGTTGATCATCGGCATCAGGATGCGGTTGGCGACGAAACCCGGGTAGTCGTTGGCGATCACCGGGAGCTTGCCGAGCGCCTTCGACCAGTCCTCGACCGCGCGCGCCGTCGCGTCGCTGGTGTCGTTGCCGCGGATCACCTCGACCAGCTTCATCAGCGGCACGGGGTTCATGAAGTGCATGCCGATCACGCGATCGGCGCGCTTGGTGCGCGCGGCGAGCACCGTGATCGAGATCGACGACGTGTTGCTGGCGAGGATCGCGCCCGGCTTCATCGCCGCGTCGGCCTCGCGGAACACCGCGGTCTTGACGTCGAGGTTCTCGGTGACGGCCTCGACGCAGAGGTCGACGTCCTTCAGCGCCGCCTTGTCGGTCGTCG
>CAYMRG010000608.1:0-1553 GCA_964392555.1 uncultured candidatus Brocadiaceae bacterium | reverse complement strand
AGCAGCTGCTTGGTGCGCTCGGCGACGTCGGCGGTCAGAGTGCCCTTCTCGACGAACTTGCCGAGGCTCTTGTGCACGGTCGCGAGGCCGCGATCGACGAAGTCCTGCTGGACGTCGATCATGTAGGTCTGCACGCCGCAGGTCGCGAAGGTCTGGGCGATGCCGTTGCCCATCGTGCCGGCGCCGATCACGGCCACCGACTTGGGGAGGTTGGTGTTGCTCATGGGAATCAGATCCTCTCGACGCTCATGACGACCGCGTTGCCGCCGCCGAGGCACAGCCCGGCGACGCCGCGCGTCTTGCCGTGCCGCTGCAGCGCGTGCAGCAGCGTCACCAGCACGCGGGCGCCGGTGCAGCCGATCGGGTGGCCGAGCGCGACCGCGCCGCCGTGCACGTTCCACTTCGCCGGGTCGACCTCGAGCTGGCGCTGCAGCGCCACCATCTGCACCGCGAACGCCTCGTTCATCTCGGCGAGGTCGAAGTCGCTCGGCTGGCACTTCAGCAGCGCGCACAGCTTCCTGGTCGCGACCTCCGGCGCCATCATCACCCACTCGGGCGCGAGGCCGCCGGTCGCGTAGCCGGTGATGCGCGCCAGCGGCTTCAGGCCGTGCGCCTTGGCCCAGTCCTCGTCGCAGACGACCAGCGCCGCGGCGCCGTCGTTGATCGAGCTGGCGTTGCCGGCGGTCACGGTGCCGTCCTTCTGGAACGCGGGGCGCAGCTTGGCGAGCGACTCGACGGTCGAGTCGGCGCGCGGGCTCTCGTCGACCTTGAACGCGATCGGGTCGCCCTTCTTCTGCTTGATCTCGACGGGGAAGATCTCGGCGTCGAACGCGCCGGCCTTCTGCGCGGCCACCGCGCGGCGATGGCTCTCGGCGGCGTAGGCGTCCTGCTCGGCGCGCGTCACGCCGTACTTCTGGGCCACCAGCTCGGCGGTGTTGCCCATGTGGAAGTCGTTGTAGTGGTCCCACAGACCGTCCCAGACGATGCCGTCGAGCGCCTGGGTGTGGCCGAGCCGCGCGCCGTTGCGCGCCGTCGGCAGGTAGTACGGCGTGTTCGACATCGACTCCATGCCGCCCGCGACCGCGACCTTGAGGTCACCGGCCTTGATCGCCTGCGCGGCGAGCATCACGGTCTTGAGGCCCGAGCCGCAGACCTTGTTGATGGTCACCGCCGCGGCGGCGTCGGGAATGCCGGCCGCGCGCAGGCTCTGCCGAGCCGGGTTCTGGCCGAGGCCGGCCTGGAGCACGTTGCCCATCAGGACCTCCTCGATCTCGGCGGCGGGCACGTTGGCACGCTTCAGCGCCTCGGCGACCGCGAGTCCGCCGAGCTGCGGCGCCGTGAACGGCGCGAGCGCGCCCTGGAACTTGGCGATGGCGGTGCGGCAGGCGGAGACGATGACTGGGCGGCCCATGGTGCTCTCGGAGTAGTAGACGACCTGCCGAGCCCCCCAGGCACTTCGCGAACACCGGATGACGTCGCGACCACCGGGGCGCCGGCAAAGCGAGGGCGAGGATTCTAGGAGTCGACCCGGCGGGTCGCCACGCGACGCTGAC
>CAYMRG010000607.1:0-3513 GCA_964392555.1 uncultured candidatus Brocadiaceae bacterium | reverse complement strand
GCTGTATTCCCAGACCGGCGACGCGCCGGCCGCCGAGCGCAGCTATGCGCGGAGCATCGACCTGGTGGCGGGCCTCGACAGCGCGCTCGCCGCCGGGATGCGCGGCGTCACCTGGAAGCTGCGCGGCCAGCTGTGCGAGATGCGGGGTCGGCTGCAGGAGGCCGAGCGGCTCCTCCGCGATGCGGATTGCGAGCTTGCCGACGCCGTCGCGCGCGCCGCGGTCGAGCCCGTGGACACCGGCGTGTTCCGACAGCATGCCGAGGTGCTCAACAGCCTGGCGCTCGTCCGCCGCGACCAGGGGGATCGCGGCGAGGCGCTCGACCTGTTGCGGCGCGCGCAGGCGGCGAAGGAGCGCCTGCTGGTCGAGGCGCCGCAGGATCTGCGCAACGCGCTCGCGTTCGCGACCGGCTGCTCGAGCCTGTCGAGCGAGCTCACGGACCAGGGCCAGGCCGAGGAAGCCATGGCGCTGCTCGACCGTGGCATCGCCGAACTGGTCGCCCGCCGGCCCGAGGGCGTCGACGGCGTCGAGTTCCGCGCCCGGCTCGCGGCGATGTTCGACCGCCGCGGCACGGGTTACCAGGAGCGTGGCGAACTGGATCGCGCCGCCGCCGATCTCGGCATCGCGTTCGCGCTGCGGCGGGAGCTGCAGGACGACTTTCCCAGCGCCGCGGCCCATTCGGCGCGGGTCGGCGCGACGCTGCACAACCTCGCGATGGTCGAGAGCTCGCGCGGTCGCGACGAGGCGGCGCTCGAGCTGGACGAGGATGCGATCCGTCAGCTGCGCTCCGCGCTGCGGATGGCGCCGGGCGTGCGCGAGTATCGCCGCAACCTGGAGTATTCGCTGACCGGTCGCGCCTTCGCGCTGCTCAAGCTGCGCCGGTTGGACGCGTTGGTCGGTGCGCTGGACGAACTGGCGGCCGACGCGGCCACGACCGACGGTCTGCTGAATGCTGCGCGGATGCGGGTGCGATTCAGCGAGATCACGACCGAGGCGGCGGCGGATGCGGCCGCGGGGGAGCGGGCGAAGCGGGCACGCGAGCAGGCGGCGGCCGACGTCGCGGCGGCCGTCGAGCGCGGTTTCCGCGACCGTGCGCACTTCACGACCGGCCGGTTCGCGAACCTCTACCGCCAGCTGGTCGGTCTGCCCGCATACGACGCCGCGCTGGCGCGCCTGCCGGCGTCGGCGGGCGGCAAGCGCTGAGCCGCGTCAGCCGCGCAGTACGAGCGGCAGGTGGGGGCGCAGGTCGATCGGTGCGCTGCCGACAGCGCCGCCGCCACCGCCACCTCCGAGTTCGAGTTCGAGCAGCGGCTCGGCCCCTTCGCGCAGCAACAGGCCTGCGACCGCGACATCGCGCAGCAGCGAGACCGGTGCGAGGTCGACGACCGTCACGGTCGCGCGGCGCAGCCGTGCGTCGGCGAAACGGTGCCGCACGCCGAACGGCGCGAACGGGCGATCGATCGCGAACAGCAGCGGCTCGCCGAGCACGCCGCTGTTGCACGCCATGTGGATCGTCAGATCGGGCGGCAGGTAGGCGGGGCGGTAGTCCCACGCGACGAACGGCAGCGATGTCGCCGGAGTCGTGCGCGGCCGCAGCGCTATGCCGAACGGCGAGGCGCCGGTCTCGCGCCAGCGGGCGCGTTCGCTGAGCCCCAGCGGCCGCACGTGCGGATCGCGCGCGGCCGCGTCGTCGGCGAGCCACAGCAGTTCGAGGTAGCCATCGGCGAAGCCGATGCAGGCGTTCGCCGTGCCCTGCCCGCGATGTTCGCGGCGCACGCCGACCGCGAGGCCGGCGCGCTCCAGGAGCGCGAGTTCGGGCGCGCCGACGGCGCACCAGGCGAACACGTGGTCGACTTGCCAGGCGGTCGTCGCCGTGCCGTCGCTCACTACTTGAGCATGCCGAGCAGGTCCGTGGCGGACTTGCCGAGGCTGCTGCCGAGGCCGGTGAACTCGCCGATCTTCTTGGTCAGCGCTTCGGGCGCGAGCGACTTCAGGCTGTCGAGCTTGAACGAGCTGCCGCCGAGCTTGCCGAGCAGATCCTGCACGGACGCGACGCCCGACTTGGCCGACTCCGGCGCGGCACCGGCGGCGTCGGCGAGCTTCTTCTGCAGGCCGCCGGCCTGGTCGGAGAAGCCGGCGAGCTGCTTCAGCTGGTCGAGGCCGGGCACGCCGTTGAGCATCGACGTGAACTTGCCGATGCTGCCCGACAGGCCGCTGATGCTCTGCACGGTGCTGGTCAGCATCGTGAGCCCCGAGTCGACCGAGGAGCAGCCGGCGAGCAGGAGGGCGAGAGCGGAGCACGAAAGGAGGTTCTTCATGTTTGGCAGGTGGTGTGTGTGCGTGGAATTCGCGCCGCAAGTCTCGCAGGTGGGCGGCGCGGCTGCAAACCGGGAAAGCCCGGATCCCGCGCCGTCCCTGCCGGCATGCGTCGGCGTCACGAAATCGGTTGCCGCAGTCGCGGCCCCATCGGATAACCGTGCGCGACCTCAGCCACAGGAATGCCCCCGATGAAGACCCGTCTGCCCCTCCTCGCCCTGGCCGCGCTGTGCGGCTGCAGCTCCATCTACTACGCGACGATGGAGAAGTTCGGCTACCAGAAGCGCGACCTGCTCGTCGAGCGCGTGCAGGAGGCCCGCCAATCGCAGGATGACGCCAAGCAGAAGATCCAGACGACCTTCGAGGCGTTCCAGGGCCTGACCGGGTTCCAGGGCGGCGAACTCGAGACGCAATACAAGAAGTTCAAGTCGCTCTACGACGGCAGCGTCACCCAGGCGACCGACGTCAAGAACCGCATCGCGTCGATCGAGAAGGTCAGCAACGACATGTTCCGCGAGTGGGGCGAGGAGATCGGCCAGATCCAGAACCCCGGCACGCGGGCGAAGAGCGAGCAGCTCAAGGCCGACACCGAGACGCGCTACAACGGCATGATCGGCACGATGCGCGCGGCCGAGCAGCGGATGCAGCCGGTGCTCGCGGCGTTCAACGACCAGGTGCTGTTCCTCAAGCACAGCCTCAATGCCGCGGCGATCAATTCGCTGCAGGGCGAGGTCGTCAAGATCGAGTCCGAGGTCGGCAACCTGATCAAGGAGATGCAGAAGTCGATCGACGAGGCCGACAAGTTCATCGCCTCGATGCCGAAGGACGGCAACTAGCCGGCGTGCCGCTGCCGTGCCGACGGGCGCGGTGACCTCGCGGTTGATCAGGCGGGCGACCCCGCGGACGCCCCGAGCATGCAGGGGGGAGCGTCCTCGACCAAAGCGGCCTGCGGAGCCGCCCACGCCGCAGAGTGTCGCCGTTCGCGGGGCGGCGTGTCCTCCGCAAACAGGCCCGTGGCTGGCGGGATTCCGCGCCATGGCCCGACCTTGGCGCCCGAGCGCGCCGAGCGCGCCGAGCCTCGCGCCAGCGTGCGCACCGGGGTAGCCTCGCGCCCGATGTCCCGACAGAACCTGTGGTTGGCGAGTCTCCTCCCGTTCGTTGCGGCCTGCGAAGCCATCGCCCCCGGGCGTCCGCCCGAG
>CAYMRG010000606.1:0-3539 GCA_964392555.1 uncultured candidatus Brocadiaceae bacterium | reverse complement strand
CGAACGCGATCAGCATCGCGATCTGCGGCACGAAGATCAGCGAGGCGCCGACGCCGTGGACCAGGCCGTCGACCAGGAAGCTCTGCAGCGCGCCCGCCGGCACCAGCGCGCGCAGCCAGTCGGCAACCAGCTCCTGACCATCCTCGATCCAGCCCATGAACGGCCCGGCGATGGTGAACACCAGCTGGAACATCGCCAGCAGGACGGCTACCAGCACCAGCGGCCCCAGCAGCGGATGCAGCAGCACGCGGTCGATGCGATCGGTGCGCGAACGACGCCGCTGGCGCGCCGCGAGATCGATCGAGGCGCATCCTGCGGTCGCCGCGACCGGGTCGAGCGGCAGGGTCGCGAGGGCAGCGCGCAGGACGTCGGCGCGGGCACCGGTCGCACCATCGACCGCTACCAACGGCAGGCCGATCGCCCGCTGCAGACGTTCGACATCGACCGGAAACCCTTCCGCCTGGGCGACGTCGACCTTGGTCAGCGCGACCACGACGGGCAGACCGAAGCCGCGCAGTTGCTGCAGCAGCCGCAGCTCGATGGGCAGCTTGCTCGCATCGAGCACGGCGCACAACAGCTCCGGGCCGTCGGCGCCACGCAGGAAGCCGAGCGCGACCTGTTCGTCGCGGCTGGCCGCGTCGATCGACGAGATGCCGGGCAGGTCGACGAGGCGCAACTCGACGTCGCCATGGCGGACGCGACTCTCGACCGACTCGACGGACGTGCCGGGGAAGTTGATCGGCCGCTGCAAGGTGCCGGTCAGGTGCATCAGCAGCGAGGTCTTGCCGGAATTGGCCCTGCCGACCAGGGCGACGGTCCGCAGCGGTGCCACGGCCGATGCAGTTCGAACCGGTGCGGTCACGCCTCCCCCTGGCAGCGGCAGACCTGCACCCGCGCGGCCTCACTGCGGCGCAACGCCAGCCGGTAGCCGTGCAGGCGGAACAGCAGCGGATCGCCGAACGGCGCCGCGGCCAGGCGTTCGACGACCGCGCCGGGCCACAGCCCGAGCGCTGCCAGCCGTTGCGCGAGCAGATCGGTTCCGGCCACGGTGGCGACCGCGGCGAGTTCGCCATCGGCGAGCGCCGTCAACGGCACCGCCGCAGCGGGGGTTGCGTAGTCGGCCGCGACGGGCGGGCCATCGGCGACGGCTGGGCGACCGGGATCGGAAGCGGACTTCACGGGCAGTTGTTGAGACAGGATCTCAATACTTACCATCATGCCGGAACTGGGCTCCGAATCCAAGATGGCCGAAGGCCCTATTGCCGGCGGGCGTACCGGACGTTCCGGACCGCGACTCGACGACGCCCGCGCCATCGCCGGCAGTCGGCGGTGCGCCGCGCGGTGGCACCGCCCGGGGCACGACGGCAAGATCCTCGCATGCAGCCCACCGCCCACCGTGCGAGCGTGACGATCGCCGGCACCGAACTGACCTTCGAGACCGGACGCATCGCGCGGCAGGCGCAGGGCGCGGTGCTCGCGCGCGCCGGCGACAACGTCGTGCTGGCAACGGTCACCGCAGCCGCGACGCCGAAACCGGGCCAGGACTTCTTTCCGCTGACCGTCGAATACCGAGAGAAGTACGCGGCGGCGGGTCGCATTCCGGGCGGGTTCCTGCGCCGCGAAGGCCGCATCACCGACCACGAGGTCCTGGTCAGCCGGCTGATCGACCGCACGATCCGGTCGCTGTTCCCCGACCACTACCGCTGCGAGGTGCAGGTCCAGGTGCAGGTGCTGAGCGCCGAGCCGAGCAGCGACCTCGAGAGCCTCGCGATCCTCGCCGCGTGCGCGGCGCTGCACGTCAGCCCGGTGCCGGCGAAGGGCCCCGCCGGCGGCCTGCGGATCGTGCGCGCCCAGGGCCAGTGGCTCGCGTTCGCCGGCACGCTGCAGCGCGAACAGGCGGACCTCGAGTTCTCGATCGGCGTCGGCCCGGACGGGCTCGTCATGCTCGAAGGCCACGCCGTCGAGGTCAGCGAGGAGGACGCCGTCGCGGCGATCGCGCAGGCGAGCGACTGGCTGGCGCGCTGCCGCAAGGCGTTCGACGAATTGCGCGAACTCGGCGGCAAACCGAAGGATCCGCTGGTCGAACCCGCGGCGCTGCCCGAACTGCCAGCCGACGTGCGGGCGGCGCTGCAGGCGAGCCTGCGGATCACCGAGAAGGCGGCGCGCCGCGCGGCGGCGGCGGCGGCGGAAGCGCAATGGCTCACCGCGGTCGGCGACGACCTGAAGGCCGCGGCGAAGGCGGCGTTCGGCGAGGCGCTGTGGACCGAGACGCGCGAGCTGACGCTCGGCGGCGGCGTGCGCCTCGACGGCCGCACGACGACGCAGATCCGGCCGATCTGGAGCGAAGTCGGCCTGCTGCCGCGCGCGCACGGCTCGGCGCTGTTCACGCGCGGCGAGACGCAGACGATCGTCACCTGCACGCTCGGCAGCCCCGACGACGCGATGCGCATCGACGGCATCGGGTCGCGCGGCGAGACCGAGCGCTTCCTGCTGCACTACAACTTCCCGCCGTACTCGGTCGGCGAGATCCGCGCGCTGCGCGGGCCGGGTCGCCGCGAGATCGGCCACGGCTCGCTGGCGCGGCGCGGCCTCGCCGCCGTGCTGCCCGACGACGCGAGCTGCCCGTTCACCATCCGCGTCGAATCCGAGGTCACCGAGAGCAACGGCAGCTCGTCGATGGCGACCGTCTGCGGCGGCACGATGGCGATGCTGCATGCCGGCGTGCCGCTGCGCGCGCCGGTCGCGGGCATCGCGATGGGCCTGATCTCCGACGGCACGCGCCACGCCGTGCTCAGCGACATCCTCGGCGACGAGGACCACCTCGGCGACATGGACTTCAAGGTCGTCGGCACCGCCAACGGCATCACGGCGATCCAGCTCGACAACAAGCTCGGCGGCCTGCCGCAGGAAGTGCTCGGCCAGGCGTTCGCGCAGGCGCGCGACGGCCGCCTGCACATCCTCGCCGAGATGGCGAAGACGATCGCCGCGCCGGCCGCGCCGTCGCGGTTCGTGCCGCGCGCGCAACGGCTCGCGATCATGCCGGACGCGATCGGCGCGCTGATCGGCGCGCGCGGCGCGAACATCAAGGCGATCACCGAGGCGACCGGCGCGACGGTCAGCGTCGACGACCACGGCGAGGTGCGCATCTACGCGACCGACCAGAACAGTGCGCAGCAGGCGGCGAAGATGGTCCAGCGCTCGGCCGGAGTGCTGGTCGTCGGCCGCTGCTACCGCGGCACGGTCACCGGCGTGAAGGACTTCGGCGCGTTCGTCCGCATCAACGCGGTCAACGAAGGGCTCGTGCCGGTCGAAGAACTCGACAAGGCGCCGGTCCGCCACGCCGGCGACATCGCCCGCGAAGGCGAGGAGATGATCGTCACCGTGCTCGGTGCCGACGACCGCGGCCGCCTGCGCCTGTCGCGGCGCAAGGCGCTCGGCGTCGACGAGGCGCAGATCGAATACTGAGGACGCGAGGGGAAACGACTCGCCCGCCTACGCTGGAGCTGACGCGCCTGAGGCGCGCAGCTCAGCGGCGACCG
>CAYMRG010000605.1:2522-3540 GCA_964392555.1 uncultured candidatus Brocadiaceae bacterium | reverse complement strand
CTCGACGGCCGCGCGGCGTTGCCGGCGCTGTTCGCCATGGTGGCGGCCGAGGCATCGGAACCGGATCGCTGCGACGAGGTGATCGTCGTGGCGCATCGCGCGAGCGTCGCCGATCCGCGGTTCGTCGCCGCATGTGCGCCGCGGCCCGGAGCGCGGCATTTCGTCGCCGAGGTCGACGAGCTCGGCGCGTTCCGGCTGCTCGAAGTCACCGCGCGCGGCGTCCACCCGCTCGCCGCTGCGACCCTCGGGCCCGCGGTGCCGCCCGGCCGCGTGCAGGTGAGCGAATTGCCGGCCTACTACGCGCAGAACCAGCCGCGACTGCGGCCGACCGGCGGCTACTCCGGAACGCGCGAGATCCTCGCCTGCGGCTGGGGCCCGGGGGGGCTGGTGCTGCGGCGGCGCGACGGTTCGTGCCACGTTCTGGTCGCCGGCAGGCACCGCGTTCACCTCGAAGCCCACGACCGTGCCCGGTTCGCGAGCGTGCGCTGGGTCCGCCTGCTGCCATTGCGGACCTCTGCGGCGGGTATCCGCCTCACCGGCGCGGAGCTCGGCCTCGCCTGGCGGTTGCTCGTCGACGATCGCGGGCTGCTGCACTTCGTCGCGCGCCACGGTGACGCACAGCTGACCCTCGCCTTGCAGAGCTGGCGGAAGGTCGAGGGTTGGCACAAGCGTGGGCGCCTGATCCCGGCGGCGCTCGCGGCGCAGCTCGCCGAGATCTTCGCCGCCTGCGGAGAAGACCCGTGACGTTCGCACTCGAATTGCGCGCCGGCGACGGCGGCGGCGAAGCGCGCGCCTGGTTCGCGCCCGGGGCCTCGTCCGCGGACTGGCTGCGCGCGGCCGTGGCGATCGGCGGCGACCCGCTGACCGCGGTCGTCCTGCCGCTGCCCGCGTCGCGCGCGGATCGTTCGCCGGTGGGCGCGGTGCTGGTCTGGCCGGCGGAATTCGCGGTGGCGATGGACGCGCTCGCGGTCGCCTGGCACGTGCGGGCCGGCTGCGTCGTCGTGCCGGGCGACGCGAC
>CAYMRG010000605.1:0-2512 GCA_964392555.1 uncultured candidatus Brocadiaceae bacterium | reverse complement strand
CGTTCGCCTGGCTGGTCTGGCACCCGACGATCGGGCCGATCGGCTTCGCCGAAGCGGACGTGCTGCGGCTGGTCGATCTCGCGCAGCCCACGGTCGTCGCGACGCGCTGGGATCGCGCCCGTCCCGGCATCGCGCCCGTCACCCGGCTGCGGTCGGTCACGCTGGTGCAGCGGATCACGCTCGCGGACCTGTTCGGCGGCGAAGCGGAGTCGATTGCCGTGCGTCGGCCGGACGAGCTGCCGCCGCTGCCCGGCGAACGGCGCCTGCGGCGGCCGCGGTTCGGCTGGTTGCGCGCCCTGATCGGCCGGCTCGTGCTGGCGCTGACGCGCCACGTGCCGCGCACCGCGAGCGAGCCGACGTGGATCAACCGTCTCGAGGAATGGGCCATGGGCACCGGTCGTCAGGTGCAGAGCATCGACCAGCAGCGCCGCGACCAGGAGATCGAGCGGTTGCTGCGCATGCTGCAGGACGACCCCGCGCGCGGGCTCGCGCACGCGCTGCCGCTCGGCGGCCCCGCCGGTCGCGGGGTGGCGCCGCCGACCAACCGGCTCGGCGATCGCCGGCTCGATTTCGATGCGAAGGCGCTGGGCGGCGGCCGACCCGTGGACCAGTGGGAAGTGAACGCGCCGATGCAGGTGCGGCTGCGTCAGCTCTACCACGACCTGGCTGCGTCGGAGCTCGCGGCGGGTCGCGCGCGGCGCGCGGCCTACGTCTTCGCCCACCTGCTCGGCGACCTGCGGCGCGCCGCCGATGCGTTGGCGCGCGGCGGCTTCCACCGCGAAGCGGCGCTGCTCTACCGCGAGAAGCTGAACGATCCGCAGGCGGCGGTGCGCTGCCTCGTCGCCGGCGGTCTGCTCGGCGAAGCCGCCCAGATCGAGGAGGAACGCGGCGAACTCGAGAACGCCGGCGACCTGCGGCTGATCCTCGGCCAGCAGGATCTGGCCACGGACCTCTACGAACGTGCCCACAGAAGGCTGCTCGACGGCGATCGGCGGATCGCTGCGGCGCTGTTGCGTGCCGGGAAGCTCGGTGACGCGGATGGCGCGCTCCGCGAACTGGACAGCTGCTGGCAGGCGGGTGGCGATGCGCTGGCGCTGGCGGCGCGGCTCGCGCTGCTGCAGCGGCTCGAGCGCGAAGGCGAGCTGCTGGCCGCACTGCGGACGCTCGCGCAGCGACCGGACGGTCCCGAGCAGGTGCGCACCGCGACGGTTCTCGGCCGCTTCGCCGAGCGCGGTGTGTCACCGGCGTGTCGCGACCTGCTGCGCGATCTCGTCGCGCGCGCGGTCGCCGCGAACTTCGCGGTGTGCGGTGAGGATGCGTGGCGCCGACTCACCAGGGCGATGCGGCGGACGACGCCCGGTGATGTCGTCCTGCCGCGCGACCTCGCGCGCATCGCCCGGCAGCAGCGCGTTCCGGTGCCGGCACCGCACGGGCACAGCGGCCGGCCCGACCTTCGCCGCTGCTGGCAGTGCCTCGGCGACTTCGGGCCACGGCCGCTGGTGGCGCAGTTCGGCAACGGCTGGGCCGTGGTGGTGCGCGCGGATGTGCCGCGGCTCGTCCGTATCGATGCGTCGCGGGCCTCGCTGGACGTCTTCCGGCAGCCCTTGGTCGGACCCGGAGCGATCTTCCGCGGCATGTGGTCGGCGCACGGCGAGTTGTTCGTCTGGCTCGGGTCCCACGATGGCCGCAGCCGTTTGTCGTGGGTGCGCGAAGAGCGGACGGCGGAAGCGAGGTCGACCGTCTTGGCGCCCGAATTGCTCGCGCTCGCGGTCGCACCGGATCGGGCCGTCGCCGAACTCGAGCCGGCGCCCGAACGCGGTGGCGCCGTGCTCGCGGGCACGAGGGCCGACGGCGAAAGCGTGAACGAGCGTTTCCTGGCCGACATCGGCCAGGGTGACGACCCGCCGCTGCTCGCCGCCCACGTCGGCTGCGTCCTGGTCGCCGACGGCAAACGGCTCGTCCTCTGCAATGCCGAGCGCGAGGTGCGCATCGACCTCGCCACCAGGGTCACCTCGCTGGCCGCTGCGCCGGAGATCGGCCAGCCGTTCTTCCTGATCGGCTGCGAGGACGGCGTGCTCGCGTGGCACACCGGCCAGCTCGAGCCCGTGCGGCTCCGCTCTGGTCCCGCCCTGCATGCGCCGACGGTCGGCTGGGCGTGTTGCGGCATCGGCGTGGCCGTCGACGAGCAACATGCCTGGCTGCTGCGCTCCGAGCCGAACGGGCGCGACGTCGGTGTCGCCTGGTCGACCGACTTCCGAGCCGGGCAGCCGCTGCGGATCGTCGCGGCCCCCGATCCCGCGCAGGTGCTGTTCATCGCCGAGCGGACGGCGACCTGCTACTCGGTGCGCTGAGCGGCGAATACGCGCACCGCGGCTCAGCGCGTCCTGCGGCCGCAACCAAAGGTTGCGCGGCGCTACGCGCCGCCAGAAGGGGCCGCAGGCGCGCTGCCGTCTCCACGGGCGACTACTACTCCCGCTCGCCAACGGCGAATCCGATCGCCACGCGAGGAAAC
>CAYMRG010000604.1:0-3551 GCA_964392555.1 uncultured candidatus Brocadiaceae bacterium | reverse complement strand
CTGGCGGCGCGTAGCGCCGCGCAACCTTTGGTTGCGGCCGCAGGACGCGCTGAGCGGCTCAGCCACCGATCGCCGGGCCCCGGCCAGCGCGTTCGAAGCGGAAGTGGCCGACGCCGATGTGCCGTTCGCGGAAGCCGGCCTCACAGTAGGCGAAGTAGTAGAGCCAGGCGCGCAGCAGCGCGCGCCCGTCGGGCCGAGCCAGGAACGTCCCGGGAGCGGCGAGCAGCGCCTGCCGCCAATGCGCCAGCGTCGTCGCGTAGTGCGGACCGAAGTCCTCGTAGCGGACGAGCCGGAGGTCCGTGTGCCGCGTCGCGGCGCCGACGACCGCGCCGACCGACGGGATGAAGCTGCCGGGGAAGACGTGGCGCTTGATGAAGTCGATCGACCGCAGCGCGGCGCGGTAGTGCTGGTCGCGGATCGTGATCGCCTGCATGCCGAACAGGCCGCCCGGCCGCAGCCGCGCCGCGCAGGCGCGCAGGTAGGTCGGCAGGAACTTCGCGCCGACCGCCTCGACCATCTCGCACGACAGCAGCTTGTCGAAGGTGCCGTCGAGATCGCGGTAGTCGCGCTGCAGCACGGTGACGCGCGCCGCGAGCCCAGCGTCGCGCACGCGCTCGCCGGCCTTCGCGAACTGCCGCGCCGAGATCGTCGTCGTCGTCACCTCGGCGCCGAATTCGCCGGCCGCGCACAACGCGAGGCTGCCCCAGCCGGTGCCGATCTCGAGCAGCCGGTCGCCGGGCGCCAGGTCGACGAGCCGGCACAGCCGCCGCAGCTTCTCGGTCTGGGCATCGGCCAGCGGCTGGCCGTCGCGCGCGAACCACGCCGCCGAGTAGGTCAGCGACGGATCGAGGAACGTCGCGAACAGCTCGTCGCCGAGGTCGTAGTGCTCGCGGATGTTGCGGCGGCTGCCGTGCCGGCTGTTGCGGCGCAGGCCGTAGAGGCTGCGCAGGACGGTCCGCGCCGGCCACGACCACGGCGAGCGATCGACCGCCAGCAGCACGTCGCGATCGCGGACCAGCAGCCGCAGCAGCCGCACCAGGTCGTCGGCGT
Organism: uncultured candidatus Brocadiaceae bacterium; assembly: GCA_964392555.1. Classification (GTDB taxonomy): domain Bacteria; phylum Planctomycetota; class UBA1135; order UBA1135; family UBA2386; genus CAYMRG01. Next base: position 2,501 of record CAYMRG010000604.1, on the reverse strand, counting down.
CCCAGTGACCGGCGACGTGGCTCTCGCCGGCGCCGAGATCGCCGCGCAGCGCCACGGCGGTCCAGAACGCGCCGTCCAGCACCTGCACCTCGACCGTGCCGAGCGGCCCGTCGGGATCGCCGAGCAGACGATCGGCGCCGCGCTCGCGGACGCGGATCGCGCCCGATCGCAGGTTCGCCAGCGTCGCCAGCGCCCGTTCGCGCAGCCGGCGCTGCAGCCAGGGCGAACGGTGCGCTGCCGCGACCTCGTCCGGTCGCGCGATCTGGATCGGGCTGGTCATGTCGTGGCCTTCGCAGGATGGGTGAAGAACGGCGCGCGCTTCCACCACAGACGCAGCGCGTGCCAGTAGATCAGCAGGGAGACCTTCGCCGACGGCCACGGGTGCCGCAAGAACGCGCGCGCCAGCGTCGCGCCGGTCCACGGCGCACGGCGCAGCGCCAGGGTGGCGTCGAACACCGGCCGGCCGTCGGCGCGGTTCACCATGTGCACCGCGAGCCGTTCGCCGGGCGGCGACAGCGTCCAACGGTAGTCCTGCGCCATCGGCTGGAACGGGCTGACGTGGAACTCCTTCCGCAGCGCGCCGCGCAGCACGCCCGCGCCGGGCGTCGCACCGACGACGTAGTGGTGCCGTTCGCCCCACGGCGTGTTGGTGATCTCGGCGAGCACCGCGGCGAGCGCGCCGTCGGCACCGAAGCAGTAGTAGAAGGTCACCGGGTTGAACGACCAGCCGAAGCTGCGCAGGCAGGTCAGCATGCGCACCGGCCCCACCGGCCGGGTGCCGAGCCGCGCCGCGACCGCGTCGCGCACGGCGTCGGCCAGCGGTCGCTTCGGATCGCCGAAGTAGTCGCGGCGGCGCCAGCGCATCGGCGCGATGCGCCGCGCCGACCACAGCCAGCGCCCGGCGAACGCCGCATCGAGCTCGTCGAGATCGAGGTAGACGAGGCAGAGGCGCGCCGCGAACGCGTGGCGAACGGCGTCGAACCGGCGGTGGCGGACGCGGCCGAAGTAGACGGCGCTGTGGCGCACGCCCGTCGCCATCACCCCACCTCCGCCGCCGCGTCGGCGCCGATGCCGAAGTCGGCCGCGACCCGCAACGCGGCCTGCACGCCGTCCTCGTGGAAGCCGAAGCCGCACCAGGCGCCGGCGAACCAGACGCGATGCGCGCCGTTGTGCGCCGCGACCTGCGCCTGGGCCGCCACGCCGGCCGCGTCGAACACCGGATGGTGGTAGACGAACCGCCGCAGGATGCGCGCCGGATCGATGTCCGCGGTGCGGTTGAGGGTGACGCAGTAGGTCGCGTCGGTGGCGAGCCCCTGCAGCACGTTCATGCAGTAGGTCACCGAGGCGCGCGGCTGCGGCACGACCGGCAGGTGGTAGTTCCACGCCGCCCACAGGCTGCGGCGCCGCGGCAGCAGGCGCGTGTCGGTGTGCAGCACCACGTCGTTGGCCTGGTACGGGATCGCGCCGAGCAGCGCGCGCTCGGCGGCGGTGGCGTCGACCAGCAGCCGCAGCGCCTGGTCGCTGTGGGTCGCGACGACCGCGGCGTCGAAGCGTTCGGCCGGCTGGCCCATGACCTGCACCGTGACGCCGTCACCCGTGCGCTGCAGTGCCGCGACCGGCGCCGCGAGCCGGATCTGCGACGCGAAGCGCGCCGTCAGCGGCGCCAAGTAGCGCGACGAACCGCCGACGACCGTGAACCACTGCGGCCGGTCGTCGACGGTCAGCATGCCGTGGTTGGCGAAGAAGCGGACGAAGAACTTCGCCGGCATCGCCAGCAGCCGCTGCGGCTCGGCCGACCAGATCGCCGCCATCATCGGCACCAGGTAGTGGTCGGCGAACGCGCGGCCGAACCGGCCGTCGCGCAGCACCATCGCCAGCGACGCGTCGCCTGCGGCCCAGTCCGCCGCGGTGCGGTGGAAGCGCAGGATGTCGCGCAGCATGCCCCAGAACGACGGCCGCAGGAGGTTGCGCTTCTGCGCGAACAGCGTCCGCAGCGAGGCGCCGTTGTACTCGAGCCCGGTGCGCTCGCAGCGCATGCTGAAGCTCATCGTCGACGGCCGCAGCGGCACACCGAGGCGCCGCAGCAGCGCGAGGAAGCCCGGGTAGGTGCGGTCGTTGCAGACGATGAAGCCGGTGTCGATCGCTAGCGGCCCGCGTGGCGTGTCGACGGTCACCGTGTGCGTGTGGCCGCCGAGGCGCGGTTCGGCCTCGAAGACGGTCACGTCATGGCGCGTGCTCAGACGTTCGGCGGCGAGCAGGCCGGTGATCCCTCCGCCGACGACGGCGATCCGCCGCCGACCGGCCCCGAGCACCGCCGCCGATCCCGTCATCCCACGGTGCGGCTGCGGTCGCGCGCGCGCGCCGGCAGCGGTCGCAGGTCGGACACGAGTCCGAACACGGCGAGCAACCGCAGCAGGTAGTAGGAGACGTCGATCTCCCACCACCGGAAACCCTGCCGGACCGTTCCCGGGCACCAGTGGTGGTTGTTGTGCCAGCCCTCG
>CAYMRG010000603.1:0-3569 GCA_964392555.1 uncultured candidatus Brocadiaceae bacterium | reverse complement strand
TGCTCGGTGGCCTGTCGCTCGCCGGCTGCTTCTCGTCGGCGCCGCCGGCATCGGCACCGCGCGTGTTCGATCCGCTGCCGGCCGCCAGGCCGGCGGCGGCGTCGATGCTGTCGCCGGACGAGCTGCGGGTCACGGCGAACGCCGCCTACGGCGTCGACTTCGCTGTGCGCACGTCGGCGCGCGAGGTGGTGTTCGACGCGACCAATCGCTGGCTGACCGAACCGTCCCGCCTGCTCGCCGTCGCCGTGGCGCGGCGGCTGCGGCATCCGGTCGATCCGGGCACGCTGGTGCTGGACCTCGAGGTGTTCGAACTCGATGTCGTCGGTGAACCGACCGCACGGGTCGTGGTCACGGCTCGCCGCGGGGAGCGGCACACGGTCGCGACCCACGCCACCGCGGCGCGCGACCGTTCACCGGAGGCCCTGGCGGAAGCCATGGCGGCCGCGCTCGGCGCTGCGGCCGATGCGATCGACGCGTGGGTCGCCGACCTGCCGTCGCTGCGGTGAGGCGCGTCGCCCGCGGGTGACCCGTCCCAGCGGCATCACGCCGCCGCAACGCGGGGCCGCCAACGGCGCCGGCGACGCAACCGGCCCCGCCGCGTCGTCGCCTGGCAGCAGCGATCAGCGGTCGCCCAGCAGGTCGCGGAGGGCTGTCGGCACGCTGCCGACCGGTGCGTGCGGCGCGGCGACCACGGTGGCGCGCCGCCAGAGTTGCAGCGCGAGGCGCAGATGTTCGGGGTGGGCGAGCGGATCGTCGAGGACGCGCAGCAGCAGCCGGATCGCCTCGGGATGCCGGACGCCGAGCAACGCCTGCCAGCGCTCGGGATCGTCCGTCAGGTCGCCGGTGCCGTCGAGCAGGCGGTCGAGGGCCGGTGGCTCGGTGCCAGGCGCGCACAGAGCACCGGCCAGCGCGGGCAGCACGGCGGGGTCGCGGGCGCTGCGGAACAGATCGCGCAGGATCGGTGCTGCCCGGTCGTTCGCTCCTCGCGCCAGCGCGACCGCGGCGGTGGCGCGCACCGCCAGCGGTCGCTGCAGGTCGGTGGCCAGGCGCGCACAGAGATCCGCCAGCTCGGGCGACGGCGGCGCATCGTAGGCAGGCAGCAGCGCGGCGAGGTGCGCCTCGTCGGCGTGCAGCAGGTGGTTCTCGAGCACCGTGCGCATGCCGGCACCGCCGATCGCCAACGCGGAGCGCATGCCCTGCGCCATGACCGTCGGAGCATGGTCGTCGAGGGCCTCGGCGGCGAGATCGAGGGCCGGCAGATGCCGCATGCGGGTCAGGGCGGCCAGCGCCGCGACGCGTTGCGCCGGGTCGCTGGCGTGGGCTGCCACCCGCAGCAACGGCTCGATCAGGGCGGCGTCGACCGGGGTCGGCGCGGCCGCGATGTAGCGCAACAGCGCCGCGCGTTCCGGATCGCTGCCGCGTTCGAGCAGCCGGCGCCATGCCGCGGCCTCCGCGCCGCCGTTGCGGCCATTCGCCAGCAGGTCGTCGAGCGGCAGCAGGACTTCGAGCAGCAGCGCGCGCACCTCGCCATCCCGCAGCGACTCGTCGTCCCAGATCTGTCGGAGCACCGTCGCCTGGCTCCGGCTCGGGTTCGCGCGCAGCGCCAGCAGGAGTGCGACCAGCACGTCGCTCTGGCGTCGCCAGTTGCCCTGCCGCAGGCTGGCCAGCAGCGTGCTCACGGTCGACCCGGCGATCTCCTCGGGCAGCATGCCGAGCGCGTAGGCCGCGACGACGCCCTCGGCGCCGCTTCGGTCGCCGAGGTTGCGGAGCCGCGGTGCCAGCACCTGGCAGGCGCCGGGTGTGCCGGCGATGCCGAGCGCCAGCGTGGCGCGCAACCGGGCTTCGCTGGCGGCATCCTGGGCGAGCATCAGCAAGCGCGGGTTGTGTTCCGCGGCGCGCCGCGCGGCGACCACCAGCGCGGCCTCGCCTCGGACCATCGGTTCGCGGTGGTCGAGCAGGCGCGCGGCGGCCGTTGCCACCATGCGGTCGACGGAGTCGTTGTCCTGCGAGTGCGCGAAACCGCTCAACAGCAGCGCGCTCGCGACCGCGGCGGCCAGCCGGCTCCGGGCTCGGGTGCTGTTCGGGTAGATGGTCACAACCTGCGCTGCCATGGCATACTAGGGCGGTTGTTCCGGACTTGCACGGGGCCGTGCCAGCGACCGGACAGGCTACCTGGGATGGCCGGGAGCCGAACCGCCGGCGCACCTTACGCAAAGCCCGTTCCCCACTCACCCGACCTCCCTCGCCCTGCTCCAGACCAATGCGAATCGCGATCTTCGATGCCTGGGCCGGTGTAGCGGGTGACATGTGGGTGGGGGCGCTGCTCGACGCCGGCGTGCCGCTGCCGGCACTCCAGGCGGCGGTGCGGTCGCTGCAGTTGCCCGGCGTGACGCTCCGCCACACCAGGGTGCTGCGCGCGGGGTTGGCGGGCTCGCGCTTCGAGGTCCTGCTCGGTGGCGCCGCGGCCGATGCCGCTGGTGCCTTCGTGCCCGCGATCGGCGCGCACCAGGCGGTGCGCCGGGCCGGCCACGTCGAGCACGCGCACCGCGGTCTTGCCGAGATCGAAGCGATCGTCCGCCGCGCCGACCTGCCCGAGGCGGTGCGAGCGCAATGTCTGGCCGTCTACCGGGCGATCGGTGAGGTCGAGGCCGCGGCCCATGGCGTGTCGATCGACACGGTCCACTTCCACGAGGTCGGCGCCGAGGACACGATCGTCGACGTGGTCTGCGCCTGCCTTGGGACGCACCTGCTCGGCGTCGAACGCGTCTACGCGAACGGCATCGCGGTCGGTTCAGGCACGGTGCGCGCGGCGCACGGGGTGCTGCCGGTGCCGGCGCCGGCGACCGCCGCGCTACTGCGCGGCATCCCGGTGCGGGCTGGTACCGCGCCCGGCGAACGGACGACGCCGACCGGCGCGGCGCTGCTGAAGACGCTGGTCGGTGCGTTCGACCAACCAGTCGCCTACACCGCCGAGGCGATCGGCTATGGCGCCGGCACACGCGACGATGCCGATCTGCCGAACCTGCTGCGCCTGACCGTCGCGACGGCGACCTCGCCAGGGTCCGCTGCGGCGCTGGAGCAGCTCGAGTGCCAGGTCGACACCGCGACCGGCGAACAGCTGGGCTGGCTCCTCGACGAGCTGCTGCGGCGCGGCGCCGTCGATGCGTTCGCGACCCCGATCCACATGAAGAAGGGGCGGCCCGGTGTGCTGCTGACCGCGCTGTGCGACGAAGGTCGCGTTGCGGCGCTCACCGAACTGCTGCTCGAAGAAGGCGCGACGCTCGGCGTGCGGCGGCAGCGCGTGCAGCGGGACGTGCTCGAGCGCTGGCAGGAAACGCGCGAGTCGACGTTCGGCCCGGTGGTCTGGAAGGTCGCGCGCCTGCCTAGCGGCCGCGTGGTTGCCCGCCCCGAAGACGACGAGCTGCGCCGGCTGTGCGCGCGCGAAGGCATCGGTCGCGCGGAGCTGCTGCGACGCCTTGGCGCAGCGAACTGACCGCCGCGGCGAGCGCGCCGATTTCGCCGCCCTGCGGCGTCGGGCTTCCCCGAAGCGTGCTCGGCGGGGCGCAGGC
>CAYMRG010000602.1:0-3579 GCA_964392555.1 uncultured candidatus Brocadiaceae bacterium | reverse complement strand
CGCGCGCTTCGGGTCGCCTTCCTTGCAGGACGACGAAATCGGCGCGCTCGGGGGGAGGCGCGTGGTTTCGCTGCGCGGCGGCGTTGGGCTTGCGTCTGGGTGCTCGGGTGGAGGCGCGTGGGAGGGGGCGCGTCACTTGCCGGGCGGTAGTGCTTCGCGGATCACGGCGCCGTCCGTCTCGCTGAGGACGAGGATGGCGAACCGTTGCGCGCCTTCGCTGCCCTTCTCCGAGCGCGACACGTAGTCGAAGCGGCCGCGCAGGTCGGTGTAGCCGTCCTTGTGGAAGTGGACGGAGCCGTCGGCGAGCCTGGCGTAGACCTTGACGTAGGCGCGCGGCAGCAGCTTGCCGGTGCGGGCCTGCGTCACCTGCAGCTGGCCGTAGCGCTCGGCGACCTGCACGACCAGCGAGTTGCTGAGCCAGCTCTGGCGGCGCGTGACGCCGCCGCCGGTGACCTCGATCATCACGTTCGCCTGGTGGAACTCGGCCGGCAACGGGATCGTCAGCTCGTTGCGATCCGCCGGCAACGCGACCTCGTCGCTGCGCGATGGCTCGATGTAGGCGAACGCGCCTCGATCCTGCGCGACGAACGGCGTCGCCGAGAACGAGAACTCGACGTCGAGCGGGAAGTAGCGCACGCGGCAGCCGGTCAGGTTGCGGTAGCGCAGCGTCACCTGGCGCGCCTCGACGCTGAGGTCGAGGCCCGGTTCGGTGGCCGCGAGCTCGGTCTGGCGCTGCGTGCGGTCGTCGGCGCTGCTGGTCGTGGCCCGCTTGCCGTCGGCCTCGTCGAGCTGGTCGAGCACGTCGAGGAACGACTGCCGCCAGCGCAGCACGGGATGGGTCCGGTACGGCTCGGCGATGGCGCGCGCCACGGCATGGTCGGTGGTGTAGAAGTCGAGGTAGCAGCGCAGGTAGTCGTACTGCAGCCTGGTCGCCACGCGGCTGCCGTCGACCTTGGCGAACGCCGCGACGCCGTCGGCGACGCGATCCTGCAGCAGCAGGTAGCACGTGACCGCGAGCCAATCGTCGCTCGACAGCCGCGGCGTGTGGCAGAGGATCCGCAGCAGCGACAGGTACTGCTGCGCGAGATCGCCGTTCAGGATCACGCGTTCGCGGCCGAAGCGGTGCGCGCGGCTGTGGAACAGCGGGTCGAATTCGACGCGCTGGTAGCTGCGGCGGGCGACCGGGTCGATCGTCAGCAGCGGCGACTGCAGCGCCGGGCCGCTGGCGGCGACGAACCCATCCCGGTGGCTCAGCCACTCGCGCACGGTCGCCTCGTCGCGGTGCAGCAGGCCGTACGACCACAGCCGGTCGTCGTACCACAGCCGCGCCCGCAGCGCGTCGATCACCGCGCGGTAGAACGTCGCGTCCGTCATCCGCCAGGCGATCTGCGCGAGGTCGACGCGGCCGAGGTTGTGCTGGTCGAGGAACGCGAGGACCGCCTGCGGCGTGCCGTCCTGCGACACGTGCGCCCACGACGTCGCGTCGACCTGCGTCGAGCGCGCGACGACGTGCAGCGCGCGCGGTGGTGCAGCGGCGACCAGGGCGCCATCCTGCGCGACGTGCGCCGGGAAGTGGGCGAAGTCGCCCGCGGCCGGGAAGTAGAACGCGTAGTCGAACGACGCCGTCGCGAACGGCCCGAGCTGCACGGGCGTCCCGCGCGTGGTGAAGCCGCCCTGCACGGGCAGCGCGCCGCGCGGGATCTGCAGCAGCAGGTCCAGCGTGCGCGCCGACGAGGTCGGGTTGGTGACGACGACCTGGCAGCCGTAGGCGACGCCGGTCAGCAGCTCGCCCTGGACGAAGTCGTCGACGCGCTGGCCGCCTTCGTCGCGGTAGCGTGCGTCGAGGCGGTAGAGGTTCTGGCCGATCAGCACCTGGCCGGGCGCCGCAGCCGGCTCGGCGGGGCGGATCTCCTTGCGCACGAGCAGCCGCGGCGTCACGGCCTGGAGTTCGATGCCGGTGCCGCTCGGCGTGACCTTCGCCGGCTGGGCGACGAACGGCAGGTCGATCACCGCCAGCGCCAGCAGCATCTCGGTTGCGTTGCGGGTCGCGGCGGCGAGGTTCGGTGAGCAGAACGGCTGGTCGGCCGGCGCCAGCGCGTAGTCGCGCCAGAACGCGTTGACCGTGACCAGCGACGCGTCCTGGCTCGCGATCGGCACGTGCCACCAGTTGCTCTCGGCGTACTCGAGCGTCTCGCCCGGCGGCCGGTAGAGCTGGCGGGTCGCGCGTCGGCGATCGACGTCCTGCTTGCGCTCTTCCTCCGCGCCGCGCGGCTCGCCGGCGACCACTTCGTGCTCGGCGGCGTCCTTGCCGGCGCCTGCCTTCTCTGCCGGCGCCACCAGCAGGCCGCCCGCCTGCCCCTGCTCGACGCGCGCCTGGTTGTCCGCCGGCGGCGGTGGGGGCGGTGGCTCGTTGCGGTCGGCCACGAACCCGGGATCGGCGGCGGTGCCGTCGCGCGCGGCCAAGGCGTCGTCGCCGTCCAGCGAACGGGCCGCGAGCCCGGCGCGGAACCAGCGGTCGAGCTGCTGCGGGTCGACCGGCAGCAGGGCGCACTGTTCGCGGACCAGCCGCGCGCCGGCCGCCTGCCGTCCGGCGAGCCGCCGCGTCAGCAGGATCTGCTCGACGATGTTGAGCCGCGCGAACGCCCACGGCGCCACGTATTCGGCGAGGTCGTCGCCGAGCAGCCAGTGGTCGAGGAACGTCTTGTCGGCCTTGCTCTGCAGGACCGGGCGGACGGCGCGGTCGAAGAACGCGCGGTCCTTCGCGTAGAGGAAGAAGTGCAGCTCGTGGCACGCGTGCTGCGAGTACTCCGAGAGCTTCTGGTCGTCGGCGAGGTTCGGCCAGTCGACGAGGAAGGCGAACGGCGCGATCGCGTCGTCGCCGCGCACCGTCTGCAGCAGCTGGAACGCCTTCGCCAGCGAGTCGTACTGCTCGATCGTGCTGGTCGCCGGGTCGGCGATCGTGGTGCGCGCGCCGGCCGGCAGGAACTCGATGCGGCGCTGCTCGCTGAAGTGGCGCTCGGGGTCGAGGCCGTTGGCGAGCGCGCGCGGGCGCGGCGTCAGCGGCCGTTCCGGCAGCACCGTCGAGGCGGTCGCGAGGTCGGTGTCGTCGACGGCGACGACGTGCACGATCTGGCCTTCGCCGAGGTCCTGCAGCGCCACGCGCACGACGCCCTGCGCATCCGGCCGCAGGTTGGCGAGCAACGGCGCCGGTTGCGGCAGGAAGCCGACGTCGGCGAACACGCCGTTGGCGCCACCGTCGACTCCGGCGAACCTCGCGCGTCCGCCCTTCCCGCCGCGGGCGCCGTAGGCACCGCTGGCGCCGCCGCCGAGGCCGACGGCGGAGTTCCACTGGTTCGAGTCGAACGCCGATTCGGCGAGGTGCCACGGGCTTTCGATCTGCCACGGGTTCACCAGCATGCCCGGGCGCCGCAGCATGTTGCCGGGGTACTTCGTCTGCTGACGGCGGTCGAGGACGTAGCGGTATTCGTCGCCGATCTCACGGCTCGCGGTGAACGTCGCCGCGGCGTGCGGCACGGTCACCTGGCCGGCGGTCGTGGCGGGGAAGCAGTCGAGCGCGGC
>CAYMRG010000601.1:1927-3583 GCA_964392555.1 uncultured candidatus Brocadiaceae bacterium | reverse complement strand
CACCAGGACCACGAGGTTGCTGGAGCCCTTCATGTCGTGCAGCACCTCGAGGTAGTCCTTGGCGAAGCGGGCGCGCACCGCGGCCACTTCCGAAGGGTGCTCGGCGGCGTGCGTGTGGATGCGCAGCCCGTGCAGCCCGGCCCACGCCGCGGCGTCGCGCGCCAGCTCGTCGCTGCACGACAGCACGAAGCGCGGTGCCGCCGCGATCCACAGCCGGCCGTTGCGGCCGTCGTAGGCGACGCGCAGCGCTTCGGCCAGCGCCAGCGCCTCGGCGCGCGTCGTCGCCAGGCCCGCCGGCACGCCGCCATCGGCCCGATCCATCAGGCAGTTGCCGATGATCGCCGTGATGCCGCTGGCGAGCGCCGCGTCGCAGGTGTGCTCGGTGTGGCGCACCGATTCCATCGTCTGCACGGTGGTCGTGCCGCCGGCGAGCAGCTCGGCGAACGTCAGCCGCGCGCTGGCCTGCGTCGACCGCGCGTCGTGCGCGTGCTCGAGCGGCCAGATCCGCTGCTGCAGCCACGGCAACAGCGCGAGGTCGTCGGCGAGGCCGCGGAACAACGTCTGCGTCGCGTGCACGTGGCCCTGCACGAAGCCGGGCAGCGCGACCTTGCCGGCGCCTTCGACGACGGTCTCGCCCGGTTCGGGGGCGAGGTCGCCGAGCGCGGCGATGCGGCCCGCGCGCCAGCGCAGCGCGCCGCGGCGCACGTCGCCGAGCGGTCGATCGGCAGGCCCGTCCATCGGCACCAGCCAGACATCGCGCAGCAGCACGTCGGGAACGGTCACGGGCGATCGAGCAGGGTCAGGCGGTCGGCGCCGGGGAACAGCTCGGCGGCGGTCGGCGTGCGGCCGTCGGCGGTGGCGTAGGCGCGGTAGCGGCAGCGCACCGCGACCGTCGTGCCCGCCGCGAAGCACACGGCGCGCGCGCCGTCGCGGCCGAAGGTCTCGCGCAGCGGGGCCGGCGTCAGCACGAGGTCGCGCACGACCAGATCGCGCGTCGTCACCGGCAAGGGCAGCGTGCCCGCGGCGCCGATCGTGTACTCGGCGAGCACGGTCGCTTCGGTGAACGGCGGCACGTGCGCCGGCGGCACGTGCGAGCACGCGGTGGCGCCGAGCGCGAGCGTCAGGATGACGCGGGCGGTGGGGTTCGGTTCGGCTAGCATGGGCGCATGTCGGGCGGTCTCGCGGTGCGCGGCAATCTACTCTGTGTCACCTGGTCCGCCGCGCGTGGCCACGTGTTCTTGTTCGATGTCGAGGCACGCCAGCGGATGTCGACCTGGACGCTGCCGGCCGGCGCGAACGGCTTCTCGGACGCCGCCGGCGTCGCGATGGACGAGCACTTCCACCTCTACGTCGCCGATCCGGTCAACGACCGCGTCGCCCACTTCTCGGCGTTCGGCCGCCACCTCCGCGACCTCGGCCAGCCGGCGCCGGCGGTCGGCGACGCGGCGCGCGATCGGCCGGGCGTGCTCGACCGCCCGCACGCGGTCGCCTGCCGCGGCGACGTGCTCTACGTCGCCTGCGGCGAACGGCCGCGCCGCCGCGGCGTGCAGTGTTTCGCGCGGTCCGGCGAAGCGCTGCGGCCGCTCGCCGCCGGCGGCCTCGCCGAACAGGCGTTCGGCGCGCCGCGCGGCCTGCTCGCCGAACCCGACGGGCTGC
>CAYMRG010000601.1:0-1917 GCA_964392555.1 uncultured candidatus Brocadiaceae bacterium | reverse complement strand
TGGTCGCCGACACGCTGCACGGCCGCATCCAGCGGTTCCGCGGCGACGGCACGTTCGTCTGCAACCTGCCGTGTCCCGGCGGCGAGGGGCGGGCGCGACCGGTGGCTCTGGTGCGCGTGCGCGGCGGGGCGCTGCTGGTCGTCGACCGCGGCGACGAGCCGGGCGTCCAGGCGCTGGTCGCCGACGGCGCGCAGCCGGTCGACCTCGAGCCGCTGCGCGGTGCCTGCCGAGACGTGCTGGCGCTCGCCGTCGACGCCAAGGACCGGCTCTATGTGCTCGACCTCGGTGGCGAGCGCGTGCAGCGGTTCGCCCGCGACCTGCGGCCCGATGGCTTCGTCGTCGATCTGACGGAGCACCTGCCCGACTACGAGCCGGCGCCGCCGACGTGAGGAGCCCGCACGCAAAGTCGGTGAAGATCCTGCCGCTGCAGCCTTGCGCCGCGCCGTCGAGAGGGTAGAAACGCGTTGCCATCGGCGATTCCGGTCGCCGGCCGGTCAACGTTCCACCTCGTCCGTGGAAAACTGTCCACAGGTCCTGACAGCCGTGCCTTTGCGAAGGCGCTGATTCGGGAAATGTGGAGAACACGGACGCGAGCGGAACGGGCCTCGCCGGGACGCCACATGGCTCGTCTTCGTTCTCTCGTTGCTCTGGCTCGGCCTTGCCTTCGATCTGGCCAGGCCTGACCAGGCAGGCTTCTTATGGCTCGGCGCAGCCGAGCAGTGGGCGGTGGGTGGGTGGCCTGGTCGTCGCGACCGGCGCCCGGCGCTGCGTTCTGCTCGCCTGCGCGTGGAGGGGCTCCTTGGATCGTATCCGCATCCGGGGTGGCCGCGGTCTCCGCGGCACCGTTCGTGTTTCCGGTAGCAAGAATGGCGCGCTGCCCATCCTGGCCGCGTCCCTGCTCGTCGATGGGCCGCTGGTGCTGCGCAACATGCCGCGGCTCACGGACGTCGAGAACCTGCTGCGCATCCTCGGCCGTCTCGGCGTCGTCCACACCTGGCGGCCCGACGGCGCGCTCGAACTCGAGGCCAAGGACAAGACCCTCTACATCGCGCCCTACGACCTGGTCCGCACGATGCGCGCCAGCTTCGTCGTGCTCGGGCCGCTGTGGGCCCGGCGCGGCGTCGCGCGCGTCAGCTACCCCGGCGGCTGCGTGTTCGGCCACCGGCCGGTCGACCTGCACCTCAAGGGCCTGCGCGATCTCGGCGGCCAGCTCGAGATGGCCGACGGCTACGTGACGATCAGCGGCCCGCCGCGCGGCGGCACGCTGTTCCTCGGCGGCAACATGGGCACGACCGTGCTCGGCACCGCGAACGTGCTGATGGCGGCGACCCTGGCGAAGGGCACCACTTACATCGAATCGGCGGCGATGGAGCCGGAGATCGAGGATCTCTGCCACTTCCTCAACGCCTGCGGCGCCCGGATCTCGGGCATCGGCGGCCACCTGCTGGTCGTCGAGGGCGTCGAGACGCTGCACGGCTGCGAATGGTCGATGATCCCCGACCGGATCGAGGCCGGCACGTTCCTGTGCGGCGCGATCATGATGAACAGCGACGTCGTCGTGCAGGACTGCAACCCGATGCACCTGCTGGCCGTCGTCGACCGGATGCGCGCCGCGGGCGCCAACATCGAGCTCGGCAAGGACTTCATCCGCAACGTGCCGACCGCGGGCGGTCGACTGCGCGCCGTCGACGTCACGACGATGGCCTACCCGGGCTTCCCGACCGACCTGCAGGCGCAGTTCATGGCGCTGATGGCGCGCGCCGACGGCGTGTCGGTGATCACCGAGAAGATCTACCCCGAGCGCTTCATCCACGCCTCCGAGCTGCAGCGGCTGGGCGCGCGGATCCGCCGCGAAGGCCCGAGTGCCATCATCGAGGGCACCGAGGAGCTGCGCGGTGCGCCGGTCATGGCCAGCGA
>CAYMRG010000600.1:0-3586 GCA_964392555.1 uncultured candidatus Brocadiaceae bacterium | reverse complement strand
AGCCCGACGGCGACGAGCGCGCGGCGCTCCGCGCCCGCCTGCTGGCCGCGCACGAGGTCGCCGTCGAAGCGGCGGCGGATGGCGACGACGGTGTGCTCGCCGACGTGCTCGCCGGCCATCGCGTCGCGCCCGAACGGCTGCGCGCGGCGCTGCGCCGCGGCTTCCTCGCCGGTCGCTACGTGCCGGTGCTGGGCGGCGCAGCGCTGTGGAACCGCGGCGTCGACTGGCTGCTCGACGCCCTGGTCGCGCTGCTGCCGGGGCTCGCCGATCTGCCGCGCACCGGCCCGTGGTCGATCGACCGCGCCGGCGACGCCGCCGCACCGTTCGCCGGCTACGTCTTCAAGGTTCATCACGGCTTCGCCGGGGCGGCGGGCGGCGAGGTCTGGAACTTCGTGCGCGTCGTCCGCGGGCGGCTCGCGCCGGGTCTCGCCTGGTGCCGCGGCCAGCAGCGCGGCGCGACCGGCACGGTGGGCGAACTGTGGCTCGCGCAGGCCGATCGGCACCGCGTCGTCGCCGCGGCCGAGCCCGGCGAGATCGTCGTGCTGCCGGGCGCACTCGGGCTGCGCACCGGCGACACGATCTGCGCCGTCGAAGCACCGGTGCAGTGCCCCGCGCCGCGGTTTCCGGCGCCGGTGCTGGCGGCGACGTTCGAGCCGGAACTGGCGGCCGATGGGCAGCGCCTGTTCGCGGCGCTGCGCGAGTTCGCGATCGACGACCCGACGCTGCGCGTCGACAAGGAGCACGGCCAGATCGTCGTGCGCGGCATGGGGGAGCTGCACCTCGACATCGTCGCCGAGCACCTGCGCGCCTGGGTCGACGCGCCGTTCCAGATGTCGCGGCCGCGTGTCGATCGCCGCGAGACCGTTGCCGGCGAGGGTCGCGGCGCCGCGGAGGTGCGCGCGATGGTCGGCGGCCGCGAGCTGGCCGCGCGCTGCGAAGTGCGGCTCGCGCCGAGCGCCGGCCCCCGGGACGAGCCGGCGAACGTGGACCTCGACGCCCGCTCGCCGGCCGCGGCGATCGTCGCCGATGAGCTGCGTTCGCTGCTGGCGACCGGGCTGCGCAGCGGGCCGCTCGGCGGCGCCCTCGCGCACGTGGTCGCGGCGACGGTCGACGGTGGCGATCTGGCGACGGGGGAGGTGTTGTTGCAGCAGGCCGCGGCGAAGGCGCTGCGCCTTGCGGTCGACGCCGCCGGCCTGGTCGTGCTCGAGCCGGCGGTCGATTTCGAGGTGTGGGCGCCGGAGGCGAGCGGTGCGGCCGTGCTCGCGGACCTCGGCGCGCGCGGCGCCGATCTGCAGAGCGTGTCGTCGGGGCAGCTCGGCGCGCGGCTGCGCGGCACCGCGCCCCTTTCGCGCATGCTTGGCTACGTGACGAAGCTGCGATCGATCACGCGCGGTCTCGGCCAGGTCTCGCTGCGGCCGCGCGAGTTCGTGCCGGCGCCTCCGGGGTAGCCCGCACTGCGAAATCGGCGCACTCGGCCGCGGTGTCCGGTGAGGAATGCGCCGGCCCCGTCCGCGTCCACTACATCCCGAGCTGCACACACAGACCGGAACTCAGCAGCCAGCCGGTGGCGTTGTGCAGGTTGGGCGTGAAGGTGATGGCCTGCATGTGGAACTGCTGACCACCGACCCCGAGTGGAATCGGCGTCGACCAACGCAGGTCACCGGTGCCGAGGTTCGGCAACGGTTCGAACAGCAGCAGCTGACCGATGTCGAGATGGCTGCTGCAGTCCGGCAGACCGAGGACGGCGAGCGGCACGCCGGTCGGCAAGCCGGCGAGGCCGATCGCCAGGACACCGCCGATGGGTTGCAGCGTCGTCGGGCCGAGCTGGTCGACGACGGTGGTCAAGGTCGTGCCGAGCACGGGTGGGGCAGCCAGCGACAACCGCGGCGAACGGGTGCCCGTTCCGGTCTCGAAGCTGGTGATCGCCGACCAGTCGATCGGGTAGGTGATCGGTTCTCCGCCCGGCACGAAACCGACGAGGGCGCCGGATTGGAACTGGTCGTTGTTGAGGCGTGGGCCGTAGGCGAACGTGACATCGCCGTTGGGCAGCAGCTCGATCTGGAAGTCGCTGGCAGCGACCGGCGACGGCATGTCGAACCAGGTGATGCGGATGCCGCCGTTCGGGCTCGGGTCTTCGAGCCGCAACTCGCTGGCGGGCCCGGGGATGATGTTGCCGGCGAACGGCAGCAGCTGCGGCGTCGTCAGCAGGTTGGCGACGTCGCCGTTGGTCGGCCAAGTCGATTCGGGCGTCTGCACATCGCCGAGGTAGACGATGCCGTTGCTGTTGATGGTGATCGTCTGGCAGGTGCCGCCGGGAAACGGCAACCCGGTTGGGAACCGGGCTGTCGGCAGCGGGTACACGAGCGTGCCGTCGTCCCACGGTTGCCAGCTGGTCGACACCGTCGGCTGCATGGCCAGCAAGGAAGCGCCGTTCTGGATCGCCGTCGCCGAGTCGAAGGTCAGCCCGCTGGGCTGGATGCGGTAGCGGCTGCCGCGCACGTCCGGCAGGAAGTCGAGCGTCCACGTCGTGTTCGCCAGGTCGATCGTGCTCGTACTGGGCGGGAACCGCTCGTAGACCAGCCGTGGCGAGTCGTGGCACCCGGTGCCATAGCTCGTGGCTGCCGCGAGCCCGGGCACGAGCGGCGTGTAGTCGATACGCAGGTTGAGGTCGCTGCTGCCCGGCACCGGCGCAGCGCTCGGCTGCAAGACCCCGGCAGCGTTCACGCTCTGCCAACCGCTCGACTGGATGATGTCGTTGCTCAGGGTCACATACGGGTCGCTCGCGGTGGAGGAACCGGCCCCCAGTCCGCCGATCACGTGCAGGGGCCCGGGTGACAGCAGGGGGATATTGGTCTGTCCGGGGATCGCCGGCGTGCCGTTCCAGCTGGTGGGAATCAGCTCGAGGCAGAGGCCCCACTGCCCGGCCGGCACGATCAGCGGGCTCGAACCGGCGCCGGTCGTGGTCACGTTGCGAACGGGACTGAGCGACTGCGCGTGCTGTACCAGCAGCTCGCCGATCGCATCGGGACCACCGCCGCCGGGCGGTGTGAGTCCCCAGCCTGCGGGGCTCAGCTCGTGGCCGATTCGCGTCGTCGGGATCAGGTAGATGCGGACCTGGGCGAGGTTGCCGATCTGGTACGGGGTCGCTGGGTCGACGCCTTGCGCGTAGACCGGCAGGACGAACCCATCGATGCGGATGGGCACCTGCACGTTCAGGTCGCAGAACAGGTTCGTCGTGGCGTGCGTCGCGCCCGGCCCGAAAAAGTACTGAAAGGCGAAGGGGTTGCGCGTCGGGATCGATTGCGGCGGGTGGTCGCAGTTCTGGGCCAGCAGATCGCCGCTGGCGGCGACGAGCACCAGGACGATGGCCGAGGTGAGGGAAACTGGCGTGCGACGCGCAGCGGCATGGTCGTTGGGCATGTGGGCTCGGTTCTCCTCAGCGCGTCCTGCCGCAGCCAAAGGTTGCGCGGCGCTACGCGCCGCCAGAAGAGGCCGCAGGCACGCTGCAGTCTCCAGGGGCGACTACTACTACCGCTCGCCGACGGCGAATCCGCTCGCCACGCGAGGAAACGCGGGAGTAGTAGAT
>CAYMRG010000599.1:0-3597 GCA_964392555.1 uncultured candidatus Brocadiaceae bacterium | reverse complement strand
CTCGACCAACCCCGACTACAGCGGCGGTGGCGGCGGCGGCGGCGGTGTGCTGGTCGTCAAGGCACTCGGCACGATCACGGTCGGCGCGACCGGCCGGATCGATGCGAACGGCGGCGACGGCGGCGGCGGCGAGCAGTCCGGCAGTTGCGGCCAGGGTGGCGGCGGCGGCGGCGGCGCGGGCGGCATGGTGATCCTGATGTCGGCGTCGCAGATCGTGCTGCACGCGCACGGCACGCAGAGCCGCTACCGCTACGCCGAGAAGGACTACACGTTCGTCGTCTCGGCCGACGGCGGCGTCTGCCGCACCGGCAACTTCGCGAGCATCGGCTACCTGCGGAAGTACCCGGACAGCGGCAGCGAGATGATCGCCGGCACCACCTACGACTCGCAACCGCTCGGCGGGCTGGGCGGCATGGGCATCGTGCAGTTGATGGCGCCACCCGGCGAACCCGGCGTCGATCCCGACGGCACCAACACGCTGCTCGACGACCACATCGTGATGGTGCGCGCCGGTCAGGTGCTGGCCGGAGCCGACAAGCAGGCGATGCTGGCCTGGCGCGGCTTCCCGGACGCCGCCGGCACCTACCGCGACGACCATGGCGCGGTGATCGCGATCGGCAACGACGAGGGTGACATCCGCCCCTCGCCGACGCTGCTGCCGGTGCCGTTCGGCGCGCGATCGCGCGCGCGCTCGAAGTGGATCGACACCGGGGCCAGCCAGCGCCGCGAACTGACGGCGATCGCCGGACCGCGCGGCCTGCTGACCACCGGCGGCGCCAGCGCCGGGCCGCAGTTCGAGTTCGCGGGCCTGCAGCCGTCCGGGTTCATCGCCTACGCGGCGGCCAACAACACGCTCGCCGTCGAGCCACCGACGGTCGTGGCGGACCAGGTCGTCGCCAGCGCGAGCGCGGCGGCCAGCTGGCTCGGCCAGCCCGCCTACGCGATCGACCTGGCGGCCGCGGCGTTTGCCGAGCCCGACCGCTACGTCGCCTACGAGGCCGAGCTCCGCGACGGGAACGGCGACGTGCTCGGCGCCTTCCGCATCCTGCACCACAGCGACCGCACGCTGCTGCTCGCGCCCGACCAGGCCCCGCTGCCGAATGGGATCGCGCGGCTGCGCGTGCGCGCCAGGTTCTTCGGCGTCGTCACCAACGGCGGCGACGGACTCGGTCCGATCCGGTCCGGCAGCTCGCCGCCGAGCCCGGTCGCCAACGTCCGCATCGGCTTCGCCTTCCACAGCGACCCCAACGACCCGGCCGGCAGCCGCTACCCCGCCGACCCCCAACAGTTCTGCCACGACCTCACCGAGACGGGCCTGCAGGAGTGGGTCGCCGAGCACGGCCATCCCCGCTACGTGATGTGGGACGTGCTGTTCGACATGGCCTGGCAGATGCAGGGGAATGTCGGCCTGTCGCCGAACACGCCGCGGCCCGAGCTTCACTTCCTGCGCCTGCCATTCCGGTTTTGAGAACGGCGCCCCGACCCTCGCCATGGGCGGCGTGTCCCGCCGCCGGGCTCGCCCGGCACCGGCGCCACCGCCCGTTGCCACCGGCTCCGGGCGGGTGCGCGGAATCGCACACAGGTCGTTTCCCACGCGTGGCTTGACGGTGTCTGCTCCACGGCCAGAATGGTCGCCGGTCCCTCGCCGCGGCCGCCGCCTCTCCCTGTTACGGCTCGCTGGTCTCGGACTAACTGCGCCGACGGCCCACACCGTCTCGGTGGGTTACAGTTCTCCCTAGGAAGCACCATGACTCGAATTCGACCGTCGACCTCGTCGGCAGCGTGGCCGCGCCTTGCCAGTCTCACGCTCCTGATCGGCATGTTCTCGTCCTGCGGCGGCAGCGGCGGTGGCAGTACGGGTACCGCGACGACGGGCGGCGGAACCTTCCAGTTGGTGCAGACCGATCCGGTGAACGGCGGTCGCATCTACTTGAACGATCCGATCAACATGGACTTCTCGAACCCGATCGACCTGGACAGCGCCAGCTTGACGACCGTGGCGTTCCAGTCGATCGACCAGCTCGGCACCCCGATCTCGGAACTGGTGACCGGCAAGTTCGCGATCGGCACGCGCCCTGGCGATACCGCCCCGGGCCGTCGCCTGCAGTTCATCCCCCGCTTCGCCACCAACAACGCCTACGACAACGGCGGCTTCCTGCCGGGTCGCAACTACCTGGTGCAGTTGGTCGGCGGCGCGGCCAACAACGGCACGGTGCTGCGGGACACGTCGGGCCGCGGCCTGGTCGCCGCCTCGACGTTCACCTTCGGCACGGTCGAAGGCACGACGCCGGCGCAGCTCTACCGCGATCCCAAGCCGGGTGGCCCGCGCAAGGTCAGCCTCGACATTCCGACCGCCGCGGACCTCCAGCACGTCCCTCTGAACCTGTTCGGCGCGCCGCCAGTCGAAATCCGCCTGACGTTCGACCAGGCGCTCAACCCGAACGACGGCAACGTGCCGGTCCATTTCGACACGGACCCGATGGTGCGCGAGGAGAGCCAGAAGGGCCGCGTCTTCCTGCAGTACATCGACGAGAACGGCAACCCGCGCTGGATCCCGACCAGCACGGAGCTCGAGCAGAACGATCCCTACGGTGCGGTCCTGGTGCTGCGTCCGGCCGGCGTGCTGCCGAACAATGCCACCGTGCAGGTGATCGTCGAGGCGGAGCTGCAGGACATCTCCGGTGACGACAACAGCGCCAACCTCGCGTTCAACCGCGTGTTCGGCGAGTTCCAGACGCTGGAGGCCTACGAGCAGCAGTGGAACGGCCTGGCCGAGGACTTCCTGACGTCGTCGGCGATCGACGACAGCGCCTACTTCCCCGAGTCGGCGGCCGAGGTCGGTCCGGGCTACCTGAAGGCCGGCTTCGAGTTCGAAGGCCGACCGACGACGACCGACTACGAGCCGAACAACGCCGAGGTCGTGCTGAACACCGCCTTCACGCAGGTCGTGCCCGCCAACGGCAACCCGTTCACGGTGGTCGGCGGCGTGTTCAACTTCCGCAACGTGACGATCCCGAACGGCGTCAA
This sequence comes from uncultured candidatus Brocadiaceae bacterium, assembly GCA_964392555.1. Classification (GTDB taxonomy): domain Bacteria; phylum Planctomycetota; class UBA1135; order UBA1135; family UBA2386; genus CAYMRG01. The sequence goes on along the minus strand of CAYMRG010000599.1, from coordinate 570 downwards.
CGTCATCGCGCAGGGACCGAACCCGATGATCTGGCTGTGCAGCGGCGACTTCACCGTCGCCGGCCGCCTGACGGTCAAGGGCGGTAACGGCGCGCGCGTCGACACCCTGACCTCGGCCAACTTCGCGAAGGCCGGCGGCGTCGGCGTGTGCGGCGGCGGCAACGGTGGCGACGGCACGCCGAGCGCGACGCAGCGCGACCAGCGCGGCGGCACCGGGCGCGGCCCGCTGCAGGTCCCCGGCAAGGGCGGCTTCGGCGGTTACCTCGCCTGCGCGTCGGGCTGCTACACCGGCAGCGGCTACCTCGGCAGCGGTGGCGGCAGCGGTGGCGGTGGCGGCTCGATGGCGACGCAGGGCGACGTCAATTGGCGCGGCACCTACACCCCGGGCATCATCAACCCCAACGTCGCCCCGACTGCCAACACCACGTTCCAGCAGGTGCGCGGCTACGGCGGCTCGGGTTGCAGCGGCGGCAGCGGCACGCGCTCGGGCTTCCTCGCCGGCGGCGAGCCGGGTCCGGTCGTCTTCACCGACACCCGCCCTGAGTGGCAGACGAGATCGCGACCCTCGAC
>CAYMRG010000598.1:1699-3622 GCA_964392555.1 uncultured candidatus Brocadiaceae bacterium | reverse complement strand
TGGCGAGCGGGAGTAGTAGTCGCCCCTGGAGACAACAGCGCGCCTGCGGCCTCTTTCGGCGGCGCGCAGCGCCGCGCAACCTTTGGTTGCGGCCGCAGGACGCGCTGAGCAGGGCGAGGCGTCCCGTGGCTGCCGTTCGGCCACCTGCGGAGAATCGAACGAAATCTTGCACGTGCCGTGCAACAGCGGCAACCGCGTGTCGTTACCGCGCGGTCGGATCGCAGTCGACCTCTCGCTCGTGTGCCGGCGTGCGCCGGCCGGGTCGCTCGTTCCGCGGCAGTCGACGGATCGGCGCGGCGAAATCAGCAAAGGGTTCGCGGTTTGACCGATCCGGCGGCGCTCGTCGCTCCTACTCGCTATGCAAGTCATCCGCACCTCGTTCCTTCTCGCCGCCCTGCTCGCGGCTTCCCTGGCGTCTTGCCACCACAAATCCGGCAGCGCGACGCCGCCGCTCGACGCGTCCGGCTCGGTCGGCGTGGCCGGCGGCGTCGTCACGGTCACCGGGTCGAACAGCCCGCTGGCCGGTGGCAGTGTCGTCGTTCCGGCCGGGGCCGTGCCGTCCAACACGCTCGTGCGCATCGAAATGGACCATGCCGCGACCGGTCTGGGCACCCTGCCGAGCGGCGTCGTTGCGGCCGGTCCGGTGGTCAAGCTGACCAAGGACATGGCCGACAACTTCCAGCTGCCGGTCAAGGTCACGGTGCCCTACGACAAGACCAAGGTCGGTGCGAACGACGTGCTCGTCGTCGTCTACTGGGACCCGACCTACCTGCGGTACTTCCCGGTCGGCGTGCGCGAGGTCGACGCCGTCGCCGGTCGCGTCTCGTTCGCGACCGCGCACTTCACCGAGTTCGAGACCTGGGTCGTCCAGGGGCTCGCCGGGCTGATCCCGACGATCGACACGGGCTTCCGGCCCAGCATCGACGGCTTCCACGACCACAACTTCGGCGCCTACGACAGCCCCGGCGGCTCCTGCCTCGGCATGGCCAACTACTCGACCTGGTACTACGCCAACAAGAAGGCGGTCGATGGCACGGTGCTCTACCAGAAGTACGCCGAGGGCGATCCCAACAACGAGGATGACGACCGCATCCAGCACGAGGTCATCTCGCGCGCGTTCATGGCCTCGAGCCAGATCTGGGCCAACGTGTGGACCCTGGCCGAGTACCAGCTCGGCGACACGGCGACCGGCCTGATGCTGCTGGCGACGATGTACATCACCGGCCAGCCGCAGACGATGCTGCTGCGCACGGGCGCTGGCGGCCACGCGGTCGTCGTCTACGCCTACGATCCGACCACCGAGCTGTTCGCCGTCTACGACAACAACTTCCCCAACGAGGTCGTCAACGTCGGCTGGAGCCTCGCCACCGGCTTCCACGATTACTCGAAGGCCGCCGCCTACAACGGCATCACGCAGGTCGGTTTCGAAGCGTTCTCGACGTTCCTCGAAGCGTCGCAGTTCGAAGGCATCTACGAGGGCGGGGAATCGGGCTTCCAGGACTCGAAGTTCGTGCAGATCGCGATCACGGCACCGGTCCCCGAGCCGGACGGCTCCGTGCACGTGCCGGCCGGTTCGACCGAGAACGTCGCCATCGACGGCACGGCGACCGGCGGCATCCTGCCGGCGACCAACGTCGTGCTGAAGATCAACGGCACGCGCAAGAACGTGTTCGCGATCGACGCCAGCGGCGTGTTCCACCTGTCGATCCCGCCGGGCGACCTGCCCAATCCGGTCAACACGATCGCGCTGATCGCGACCAACTCGCCGAACAACGAGTGGTATGCCTACGCGGGCTACGAGGAAGTGCGCGTCGTGCGCGGCAACTTCTTCGCGAACCTCGGCTTCGAGACGGGTGGCTTCGACAGCTGGAACCACGAGACGCACACCTGGCAGAACCAGACGCCGGGCTCGTACCCGTTCGA
>CAYMRG010000598.1:0-1689 GCA_964392555.1 uncultured candidatus Brocadiaceae bacterium | reverse complement strand
GAGCAGGTCGCGCTTCGTGAGCGCGGGCTCCGAGGCGGTCGTCGGCCAGAGCACGGACCCGATCTCGAACTTCGTCCTGCCCTACCGGGGTTCCTACGCCTGCCGCGTCAACAACTCGGATTCCGGCTACCACATCAGCTCGGTCAGCCAGACGGCGACCGTGCCGAACGGCACCAACGTCGAGCTGAAGTTCTACTGGGCCGCGGTGCTCGAGGATCCCGATCACGACCCGGCGAACCAGCCGTTCGTCGACGTGCAGGTCTACGACGAGACCACCAGCACGCCGCTCTACACGCAGCACTTCTACAGCAACGATCCGGCCTACTCGGGCTGGCTGCCGTTCCAGAATGGCGGTTGGAAGGCCATCCCTTGGCAGGTCGTGGTGGTCGACGTGACGCAGTACGCCGGTCACCAGCTCACGCTGCGCGTCATCGGTGGCGACTGCGGCTACGGGGCGCACGGCGGCTACGTCTACATCGACGGCGACGAGTAGCAGGGGTGCCGCGAGCGTGCGGCGGATGCGTCACCACGCGCGCCGGCCGACCACCGGCGCGGTCGCGAGCTCGCACGCTTCGTCGAGCGCGGTGTCGCAGCCGGTGCCGTCCAGCCAGCGCACGCTCTTCGCCGGCGTCGTCAAGGCGACCAGCACGGTGCAGTCGCCGTGCGCGAGGTCCAGCGACCAGACGCGCGGGTTGCCGGGCGCGTGGTCGGGCTCGGGCCAGTCGGGCAGCAAGGCCAGCGACGCGGCGTCCGGACGCCAGGCCATCGAGCCGATGCGCGCCGGGCGGTCCCGGCAACCGGGGGGCAGCGGGTAGGTCCGCTGCTGCGTCGGGTCGGCGACGGCGAAGACCGTGACCTTGCCGAGCTCGGCGACGGCCAGTTGCGCGCCGTCCGGCGACCAGCACACGTCGCTCGCGGCGACGTCGTCGGCGATCACGCGCGTCACCTTGTCCTGCCAGACGATGACCTGGCCGCCGTCGTTGCCGCGTTTGCTGAAGTAGGCGAGGGCGCCTTGCCGGTTGGTGGTGGCATGCTCGTAGACACCGGGTTGGCTGGTGACGTCGATGCCCGCTTCGACCTTCGCGTCCTTGGCCAGGCGCGCACCGGCGACCCGCAGCATGTCGCTCGCCTCCTCCCGGTCGCGGATCACGACCAGGTTCTGCATGCCGAGCCAGCCGATCAGTTCGAGCGCCTTGGTCGGCGCGGTCGCCTGGAACGGCGGTGCGTCGCGCGCGACGGCCAGGTCGGTCACGAAGACTGCGCGGTCGTTGGGCTGACCGGGCACCGTGTCGAGGAAGGCGAGGCGCGCTCCGGTCCAGCTGACCAGACCGCGCTTCGGCCCGGCGGCGATCGTGCGCATCGCGTCGTTGCGATCCGGTCGCCAGGCGGTGATGTCGACCACGGTCTGGCTACCGTCGCCGAGCACGACGAGGAATGGCTTCGGCTCGTCGAACCGGGACCACCAGGTGAGCGAAAGCGCGAACGCGAGGCCGAACAGGTGCTTCATGGGCAGGCGGCCGCGAACGGCCGGATGGGGCGGAGAGACGCGGCGCCGGGCGGCCGCGCAAGCATGTCGGGCAACAAGCCCTGCCGGCAAAGGCTTTGCCCTGGGACTGGCAGCCCGCGGCCGGTCTCGCCAGGATGCGCGCATGCCCGAGATCGTGCTCGCCACGCAGAACGCCCGCTGGA
>CAYMRG010000597.1:0-3626 GCA_964392555.1 uncultured candidatus Brocadiaceae bacterium | reverse complement strand
CTCGCCGACGGCGAATCCGCTCGCCACGCGAGGAAACGCGGGAGTAGTAGATCAGAAGTCGCGGGCCTTGCTGGCGCTCGAAACGTCGTCCGCGGTGCCGAAGGTCTGGTCGGGGCCGGCGCTGACCACCGCGAAGGTCTTTGCCTTCTCGTCGATGTCGAGCCGGAACGGCGTCCCCCAGCAGTCGTCGGGCAGCTCGTCGAGCTCGCTGCGGCCGCGGCTGTCCTTCTCGGCGAGCACCGAGAGCGTGCTCGGGTACATGCCCTTCCTCACCCGGTACATCCGCACGGCCTCGGCGATCATCCGGACGTCGGCGTTGGTCTTCGCGATGCGCGCTTCGGCCTCCGCCGCCGTGACGCTCTCACCGACCGAACGGACGGCGCGAGCCGCGCCCATACCGACCTTCAGCCCCTTCGCGCGGCCCTTCTGCTCGAGTTCGTCGGCCAGCAGACCGGCGGCGTAGACCTTGCGCAGCGCCTCGACGATGATCGCCGGGTGCACGGACACCGTGCGCGACACCTCGTCGTCGAAGACGTAGTTGTTGCCGAGCATCTCGATGTTGCCGTCGAAGATCAGGCCGACGACGTGCTGGTCCTTGTCGATCATCGGCGAACCCGAGTTGCCGCCGATGATGTCGCAGGTGGCGACGAAGTTGAACGGCGTCTTCGGGTCGAGCTCCTTCTCCTTGTCGAGCCATGCCTGCGGCAGGTCGAACGGGTGCACGCCGCCGAACTCCGTGTGCCGCGCAAACAGGCCGTAGAGAGTCGTGAAGTAGGGCGCGCGGGTGCCGTTCATCCTGTAGCCCTTGACGACGCCGTCGCTGATGCGCAGCGACATCGTCGCGTCCGGCGGGATCGACGTGCCGTAGACGGCGAAGCACGCCTCGCCGATGCGCTTCTGTTCGGCCTGCTCCTGCTTGCCGAGCTCGGTCAGCTTGTCGCGGTTGCCGGTTGCGGCGATCTTGGCATCCTGCAGCGCGGCGATCTTGTCCCAGGCGTCGCCGTACTTCTTCTGCAGCTCGGGGTTCTTCGCGACCGCGGCGCGCAGGTCGGCCTCGGCCTTCTGCTTGATCGCCATGATGCGCGGATTCTGCAGACCGTCGAGGTAGCCCTCGAATGCCTTGCGCGAGTTCTCGTAGCGAAGGATCGTCGCGCGCAGCTCCTTCTCCTGGGCCGGATCCTTGGCCTTCTCGTACAGGTCGGCGAGCATCTTGCGCATGCCGGCGAGCTGCTGCGGGTAGAAGTTGTCGCGCAGGTACTGGCACTGCGCGAGCGTCTGCAGGCGGCCCGTCCGGCCCGGATTGCCGGTCACGAACACCAGGTCGCCTTCCTTGGCGCCCTCGGTCTTCCACGTGAAGTGCGTCGCCGCCGTGTCGGCCGGCACGCCGTTCTCGTAGGCGCGCAGGAACGAGAAGTCGAGGCCCCAGCGCGGGAAGCAGAAGTTGTCGTCGTCGCCGCCGAAGTGCGCGCTCTGGCCGTGCGGCACGCACACGAGCCGCAGGTCGTCGTAGACCTTGAAGCTGTAGAGCTGGTACATGCCGCCCTGGTAGAGCCCGATCACCTCGTGGAAGAGCTCGGGCTGCGCCGCCTTGGCCTGCGCGAGCACCTGGTCGGCGTTGCTCGCGGCGACTTCCTTGGTGACGTCGCGCTGCGCGACCATCTGCGTCACGACCAGGTCCGGCAGCCGCACCTCGCCGTCGAAGCCGCCGGCATAGAAGCCATCCTTGAGCCAGTCGTTCTCGCCCTGCACGCCGGTGATCGCGTCGCGCGAGCAGTGGTGGTTCGTCATGATCAGGCCGTAGGGGCTGACGAACGACGCCGAGCAGAAGAACGCGTAGCCGCTCGGGCGCGAGGCGTCCTTCCTGCCGAGCCGCAGCGACGACAGCCGCGCGTGATCGAGCCACTCCTGCGACGGCGTGAAGTCGTAGGCCTGCTGGAACCAGCCGACCGGCGCCGCCTCGAAGGTCCACATGCGGCCGAGTTCCTTGTGGTCCTGGGCGCGCACCGGGGCGGACAGCGTCGCGGCGCACAGCGCGAGGACCGCGGCGCCGAACAGGGAACGCCGCGGCGCAGCGGCGACAGGGGGCTTCGTCATCATGGTGTCGAACGGGTATCGGGACCCGCGCAGTCTACGGAGCGTCGCTGGGCGCCGCGAAAGCCGACCCGCCGTTTTCGCCGGCCGGCGCCACCGTCGCCGCCTGGCGCCGCCGCGCCGCCAGCCGCAGCACGACCGGCGTCAGCAGCAGGCTGAAACCGAGGCTCAACGTCTGGCCGCCGATGACGACGATCGCGATCGCCTTGCGCTCCTCCGCGCCGGGCCCCGCGCCGACCGCAAGCGGCAGCATGCCGGCGACGAACGCCAGCGTCGTCATCAGGATCGGCCGCAGCCGGTCGCGGCTGCCCTGCAGCACGGCGTCGCGCGGCGACCGGCCTTCGCGCAGCAGCTGGTTGGTGTGGTCGACCTGCAGGATCGAGTTCTTCTTGACCATGCCGAACAGCACCAGCACGCCGAGCGCGGAGTAGAGGTTCAACGTCTGGTCGAACGCCCACAGCGACAGCAGCGCGAACGGCGCCGCCATCGGCAGCGCCAGCAGGATGATCAGCGGCTGGCCGAGGCTCTCGAACTGCGCGGCCAGGATCATGTACATGAACGCCACCGCGATCAGGAACGCGATCACGAACTCGCTGCCGGCGCGCTCGAGCTCGCGCGCCTTGCCGGCGACGGCGGTCGAGTACTCGGGCGGCATGCGCAGCTCGGCCGCGGCCGCGCGCAGGCCGGCGATCGCGTCGGCGAGCGGCACGCCCGGTTTGATGCCGCCGCGCAGGCTCGCCTGGCGCTGGCGATCGAGCCGGTCGATCCGCGACGCGGTGTCGGCCGGTTCGATGCGGACGAGGTTGTCGAGCCGCACGGTGCCGCCGCCGCTGTTGCGACCGACCAGCAGTTCGCCGATGCGTTCGGGGCGGTCGCGGTCGCTCGGCCGCAGCCGCAGCCGCACGTCGTATTCCTCGTCGAGCGTCGGATCGCGGAACCGCGACACCTCGGTCGCGCCGCCGACCAGCAGCCGCAGCGCCGCGGCGATGTCCTGCGTCGCGACGTCGAGGTCCGCGGCGCGCTGGCGATCGATGCGCACGCGCAGCTCCGGGCGGTTGAGGCGCAGCGTGATGTCGAGGTCGTTGGCGAGGCCGCGTTCGACCGCGACCTGCCGCAGCTTCTCGGCGTAGCCGGCGAGCGCGACCAGGTCCGGGCCGCGCAGCGCGAAGTCGATGTCGAAGCCGCCGCCGCCGACCGTGACGCTGCGCTGGCCGCGGATCTGGCAGCGCACGTCCGGCGCGAACTTGCGCAGCCGGCCGCGGATCTGCCCCATCACCTCGCCCTGGGTGACGTTGCCGCGCCACGCCGCGGCCGGGTCGCCGGCGAGCAGGCTGTGCCACAGCCGACCCAGCGAGAACCGTCGTTCCTCGTGCGGCTGCAGGCGCACGTAGACGCTGCCGCTGGCGACGCCGCTGAGGAAGCCGCCGCCCGCGGTCACCAGCGCGGTCGTCACCGCCGGCACCTGCTGCAGCTCGGCCTCGATCGCCCGGATCACGCCGTCCATCGACGCGAGGTTCGCCTGCTCGGGGCCGCTG
>CAYMRG010000596.1:0-3634 GCA_964392555.1 uncultured candidatus Brocadiaceae bacterium | reverse complement strand
GGGAAGTCGAGAACGCGGCCGACGTCGCGCAGCACGCCGCGGCTCGCCATCGTGCCGAACGTGATGATCTGGCAGACGCAGTCGTTGCCGTACTTGTCGCGGACGTACTGGATGACCTCCTCGCGCCGGTTGCCGCAGAAGTCGATGTCGATGTCGGGCATCGACACGCGGCCGGGGTTGAGGAAGCGCTCGAACAGCAGCGCGTAGCGCAGCGGGCAGACGTCGGTGATGCCGAGGCAGTAGGCGACGATCGATCCCGCCGCCGAGCCGCGGCCGGGCCCGACCGGGATGCCCATCGACCTCGCCTTCTGGATGAAGTCCTGGACGATCAGGAAGTAGCTGACGAAACCGAGCTTGCGGATGACGCCGATCTCGTAGTCGAGGCGCTGCTGCACCGTCGGGTCGATGCCGCCGTAGCGGCGGATCGCGCCTTCCTTGCAGATGCGTTCGAAGTACGCGTCGGGGGTGCTGCCGTCGTCCGGCTTGAACACCGGCAGGTGGTAGACGCCGAACTCGATGCCGACGTTGCAGCGCTCGGCGATCGCGACGCTCTGCGCCAGCGCTTCGGGCCAGTCGGCGAAGTCCTGGGCCATCCGTTCGCGCGACTTCAGGTGCAGCTCGCGCGAACCCATGCGGAAGCGCGACTGGTCGGCGACGGTCTTGCCGCTGCGGATGCAGAGCATGATGTCCTGCGCCAGCCAGTCCTCCTGCTTCAGGTAGTGGACGTCGTTGGTGGCGACGCACGGGATGCCGAGCGCCTGGCCGAGCCGGCGCAGGCCTTCGCTGACCTTGCGCTGCGCGGCGAAGCCGGTCTCCGCGACCTCGAGGAAGAAGTTGTCGGCGCCGAACAGCTCGCGCAGCTTCAGCGCGGTCGCTCGCGCGGTCTCGACGTCGTCCTGCTGCAGGGCGGTCGCGATCTGCGACGACACCGTGCCCGACAGCGCGATGATGCCCTCGTGGTGCTGCTGCAGCAGCTCGAGGTCGACGCGCGGGCGGTAGCTGAAGCCCTCGAGCCAGGCGCGGCCGGACAGCAGCTTGAGGTTGGCGAGCCCGCGGTCGTTCTCGGCCAGCAGTGTCAGGTCGTAGGTCGGGTTGTCGGGCCCTGCGGTCTCGCGGCAGGTGCGACCGGCGACGTAGGTCGTCTGGCCGACGATCGGTTTGATCGTCTTCGCCTGGCAGGCCTTGAAGAACTCGACCGCGCCGAACAGGTTGCCGTTGTCGGTGAGCGCGATCGCCGGCTGGCCGTCTTCGGCCGCGGCGGCGACCAGCTTGTCGACCTCGGACGGCGCCGCCAGCAGGCTGTAGTGCGAGCGCACGTGCAGGTGGACGAATGGAGGCGCCTCGCTCATCGCCGACCCAGGTTACGCGATCGCGGTCGCGAGATCAGCGCCCGGCCGCGTGCGACGCCGAACTCGGCGGCGTGCCGGTCAGCACGCCGATGCGCTTGCCCGCTTCGGCGAACCGCGACAGCACCTGCTCGATCTGCTCGTCCGTGTGGCTGGCGATGAACGAGGTGCGGATCAGGTCCTGGCCGGGCGGCACCGCCGGCTGCGTCACCGCGTTGGTGAACAGGCCGCACTCGAACAGCGCGCGCCACAGGCGCAGCATGCGATCCTGGTCGCCGACGATCACCGGCACGATCGGGCTGGCCGGCGTGCCTGCGGTCGCGTAGCCCATCGCGGCGAGGCCGGTGCGCACGCGGTGGGCGAGCTGCAGCACGCGATGGCGCATCTCGGGCCGCGTCTCGATCAGGTCGAGCGCGGCCAGCGCCGCCGCGGCCGACGCCGGCGTGATCGACGCCGAGAAGATCAGCGCGCGGGCGTGGTGGCGCATGAAGTGGATCACGTGCGCGGGGCCCGCGATGAAGCCGCCGAGGCTCGCGAAGCTCTTGGAGAACGTGCCCATGTAGAGATCGGACACGACTCCGCAGTGCTCGGCCGCGCCGCGGCCGTGCTCGCCGATCACGCCGATCGAGTGCGCCTCGTCGACCATCAACCGCGCGCCGTAACGGTCCGCGAGGGCGCGGATCGCCTTCAGCTCGGCGAGGTCGCCCATCATCGAGTAGAGGCCGTCGACGACGATCAGCATGCCGCGATCCTGCTGCTGGCCGCGCTGCAGGTGGCCTTCGAGGTCGACCATGTCGTTGTGCTTGAACTTGCGCACGTCGGCGAAGCTCAGGCGACAGCCGTCGATGATCGACGCGTGGTTCTCGCGATCGCAGAGGATGATGTCATCCTTGCCGCAGATCGCCGAGATCGCGCCGAGGTTGGTCTGGAAGCCGGTCGAGAAGCACAGCGCCGCCTCGGTGCCCATGAAGGCCGCGAGCCGCCGCTCGAGTTCCTCGTGCAGTTCGAGGGTGCCGTTCAAGAACCGGGAGCCGGAGCACGAGGTCCCGTACTGCCGGATCGCCGCCTGCGCGGCCTCGCGGACCTTGGGGTGGTGCGTCAGCCCCAGGTAGTTGTTGCTACCGATCATGATCAGCCGTTTGCCGGCGATCTCGACTTCGGTGCCTTCGCTCCCGTGCAATGGGATGAAGTACGGGTACAGCCCGAGCTGTTGCAGTTCCCGGGCGCGGCCGAAGCCCTCACATTTCTGGAAGATGTCCAAGGTCCGGCAGGATGGTAGATTGCGGTCCCTGACCTGACAAAACCTTTGTCCAGCCCAAACCCGTTCTCCATCGTCGACCTGCCGCCGGGCGACCTGCTGGTCACGGGAGCCACTGGATTTCTGGGTGGCCGGCTGGTCCGGGCGCTGCTCACGGCGGGCCTGCCCGAGGGGCGTCTCCGTTGCCTGGTGCGCGATCGCGAACGGGCGCGCGCGGGCGGGCTTCCCGACGCATCCCTGTGGGTCGGTGACCTGGTCGGCGGGAGGGCCGCGGTGCTGCCGGACGTGGCCACCGGGGTCGGGGCGGTGGTGCACCTGGCGGGCTGCCTGAAGACCTGGCGGCGTGCCGACTACGACCCGGTCAACGTGGCCGGCACCGGGCGGCTCGTCGATGCCCTGCGGCGGGGCTCGCCGCGGGCGCACCTGGTCGACGTCTCGTCGCTGTCGGCCGCGGGGCCGAGCGTCGACGGGCTCGGCTCGACCGAGCCGCCCGCGGCGTGCCGGCCGGTCTCCGGGTACGGCGACAGCAAGCGGCGCGGCGAGTTGCTGGTGGTGGCGAGTGGTCTGCCGCACACGATCGTTCGCCCGCCGGTCGTCTATGGGCCGGGCGACGCGGCGACGCGGCTCTTGTTCCAGCAGGCGCTGGCACCGCTCGTCGCCGTGCCGTTCGCGCCGCGACCGCTGTCGGTCGTGCACGCCGACGACGTCGTGCGCGCGCTGCTCGCCGCGCTGGCGGTGCGGCCGGTCGGCGCGGTGGTGGCCCTGGACGGACCGCAGCGCTCCGACACGCATGCGCTGTTGCGGGCGGTGGCCGCGGCGTGCGGACGTCGCGCGCGCTTGGTCGGCGTGCCGATGCCGATCGCCGGTGCGGCCGCGGCCGCGAGCGACGTCTGGGCGAGGTTGCGGCGCAAGGCGAGCTTCTTCAACCGCGACAAGGTGCGCGAGATCCGCGCCGCGGGGTGGGTCGCCGATGGCTCGGCCGCACGGGCGCTGCTGGGCTTCGTCGCCGCGATCGACCTGGCTGCGGGGC
>CAYMRG010000595.1:0-3640 GCA_964392555.1 uncultured candidatus Brocadiaceae bacterium | reverse complement strand
GCACCAATCCGCCCGGCGTCTATGCGCTGCAGATCCAGCTGCAGGATGGCAAGGACGAAGGCGCCCACCGGCTCGCGCAGACCGTGCCGGTGCGGGTGCTGCCGCCCGCGCTCGAGGTCGCGGTGCCGGCGGCGCGGTCGCGGTTCCTGCCGGGGGTGCTCGACGCCGGTCTGCTGCAGCGCCGCGGCAAGCAGTTCGTCGAAGGCCCGGGCTGGCGCGTGCCCCCGGACCTCGCGCCGTACCTGCGCGGCACGCTCTGGGTCGGTGGCGAACGGCTGGTGCCGTTGATGCTGCCGACCCGCGACGGCGGTGACCAGCCGCTGCTGCCCGGCATCGAGCCGGTCGCCGGCCACAACGTGCTCGCCCTCGACCTGCGCGACGTGCTCGATCGGCCGGCGCGCGTGCTGGTCGGGGAACGCCCGGCGCCGCGCCGCTCGCACGAGGAGCTGCCGCTGGCGGTGGTCGCCGACTTCTGGTGGCACGATGCGCCGCCGCAGATGATCGGCGAGGAGCTGCTGGTCGAGTACGGCCAGCCGGCGCGGTTGCGCGTCCGCATGCCGCTGCCGTTCACGTCGGACGACGCTCCCGCGCTGCGCCTCGGCATGGCGCAGAGCGAGCTGGCGCCGACGACCGTCACGCCTGGCGAAGGCGACGTCGCGGTGCTGACCTTCGATCTGCCGTTCGCGCTGTGGAGCGTCGCCGCGAAGCTCGCCGAGCGATCGCGCGAAGACTACCGCCAGAGCATCGAAGGTCGGATCGAGGCCTACCTGGCGTCGCCGGCGGGGCGCTCGCCGCTCGAGCTGCGGCTGCGCACGACGCGCACGACGCTGCAGCCCGTGACGCTCGGCGAACTCGGCGACGTGCCGGCCGCGCTGGCCGAGATCCGCCTGGTGCCGGTGCTCGGCCCGGTGTCGCCGTTCGCCGAACCGGTGCCAGCCGGCGCACCGCCGCGCGCGCTGTTCCGCCCGCAGGAAGCGGTCGCGGTGCGCAACATCCCGGACTTCCTGCTGCAGGACCGTGAGATCACCTGTGGCCAGGCGCGGGCGTTGCTCGCCGAGCTGCCGCGGGCGCGGGCGGCAGGCCGGCTGCGCGCCTATGTCCATGCCGATGATCCGCTGCAGGCGGCGCGGCTGCTGCCCGACAACCTGCTGCCGACGACGGCGTTGTCGGCAGCCGCCGACCAGCCGCTGACCGGCATCGACTTCTACCAGGCCTACACCGTGTGCCGGCTGCTCGGCCTCGCCGTCGGCGGCGACCCGGCGCTGTTCCGGCTGCCGCTCGGCTGCGAACTCGAGCTCGCCGCGTTCAGCGGCGCCGATCGACCTGCCTGCAACGGCGTCGCGGCGCACGGCGGTGCGGTCGCGATGGCGCCGTTCGCGGCCGCGGCCGCGGCGCTGCAAGGCGGCCGCCGGGCGACCGCGGCTGAGCTGCTGGCGGCCGGTGACGTGGTGCCGAGCGGCATGGCGACGCCGTTCCTCGGCCTCGACTTCGGCGTCCGCGAATGGGTCTTCGACCTGCCGCACCTCGGTGGCGCGGAGCTGCTGCTGCTGCGCGAGGTGACCAGCGACCACCAGGCACACCTGGTCCGCGCGATCGCGATGGCGCACGGCGTGTCACCGGACGACGCCGATCCGGTGGGGGCGCTGCATGCGATGGGGGTCGTCCGCGGCCTGGCGTTCGGCGAACTCGACGGACTGGTCGATGCGAACGGCGCCCGGATCGCCCCCGCGACAGCCACCGTCGTGCCGGATACCGTCCCGGGTGTGGTGCGCACCGAACAGCTGCTGCGAACGGGCCGCGATCTGCTGTCGCAGCAGCCCGACCCGCGGCTGGCGGTGACCGGTTGCCGCGTGCTCGGCACGCCGGAGCTGCAGGCGCGGCTGCGGGGGCGTCGGTGAGCCGATCGCGGACCTTGGCCGCCGTGCTGGGCGTGATCCTGGCCGCCGGCTGCGAGACGTCGGCCGACGAGCTGCGCGACCTCGCCGAGCAACCGCCGCTCGACTACGCGGTGCTGGTGACCGGCGGGGCGTTCCTGGCGCCCGACGCACCGGCCAATGGCACGTTCGCCACCGCGCCCCGCGACCCCGCGAACGGCGAAGGCGGTTCGCCGGCCGAACCGATCCCGATCCAGGCGGTGGTCGACGTGCTCGAGCGCGGCGGGGTGTTCCAGCGCGTCGCGCTCGATCCGGAACCCGCGGCGCGCCGGGTCCGCGGCGAGCTGCTGCAACGCGGTGGCGGCGACGCCGAGCTGCGCGAGTTCCTGCGCCGCGCGCGCGACGACGGCTACGACCTGCTGCTGGTCGTCGAGCAGCTGATCGACGGCCCGATCGAGGCGCAGGGCACCAACCGGCGCTGGCTGGTGACGTTCGCCGCGTGGATCCTGCTCGGCCTCGGCGCGATGATTCCGGATCACACGTTCGAGTCGCGGGCGACGCTGCGCGTGACGATCCGCGACCTGCAGACCGGGCGCGTGCTGCACGATCCGCTGCTCGCCGCCGGCCCGGTCGAGCTGGCGCTGGTCGAACGCAGCGACATGCTGGGCCTCGTCGAATCGATCCTGGTGCCGCCGTTCTGGGTCGGCGACGACACCGAAGCGGTCGGCACCGCGGTGCGCGAGACGACGCAGCGGCGCCTTCTGGTGTCGCTGGCGCGCGACCTCAAGAGCGAGTCGGTGCAGCGGCGCCTGCGCGAACGTTCGGCCGCCAGCGTGCGGCTGGTCGTCGCCGGTGGGGTGCCGCGCGTGGTCGTCGATTCCGCGGAGAGCATCGCCGTGGCGCGGCTGCGGACCAACCCGGCCGACGCGGCGGCGGCGGCGGCGTTCGAGCAGGCGCTGGTCGCCTCGTCGACGCGCCAGGGCGAACGGTTCCACTACGAGGCGCCGCTGCCGGCGCAGTTCGCGGGCACGCATCTGCAGGTGCTGGTCGGCACGATCAGCGGCCACGTCGCATCGGCGACGTTCGCCCCGCAGGGCGCGCGGTGAAGCTGCCGCCGGGATTCGCGGTCGGCGTGGCGACCCACACCGGCTGGGTGCGCGTCGACAACGAGGACGACTACCTGCTCGGCAGTTCCGCACCGGCAATCGGTGCCGCTGCGGCGAGCGCGGCCGCGACCGGCGCCGCGGTCGCGCCGTTGCTGGTGTGCGCGATCGCCGATGGCATGGGCGGCACGGTCGGCGGTGCCGAGGCGAGCCGCACCGCGCTGCGCGCGTTCGCCACCGTGCTGTTCGACGGCAACGCCGCGCCGCTCGGCGAGCGGATCGCGGCCGGCTTCGCCGCGGCCGGGGCGCGGGTCTACGAGCAGGCGGCGGCGGTCCCGGCGCTGCGCAACATGGGCACGACGATGTCGGTGCTGTGCCTGCAGCCCGGTACCGCCCGCCTCGGCCACGTCGGCGACACGCGCATCTACCGGCGCCGCGGCTCGAGCTGCGAGCAGCTGACGACCGACCACGCGGTCCGCAAGCCGGAGAACCTGCTGCTGCGCTGCATCGGCGGCGGCCACGCGACCTGCGAGGTCGACCAGCTCGAGGTCGCGATCGAGCCGGGCGACCGCTTCCTATTGCTGTCGGACGGCGTCTGGAGCGTGGTGTCGCCGACGCAGCTGGCGCGGTCGTCGCCGTCGGGGAACCGCCGCACGCGGCCAA
>CAYMRG010000594.1:0-3656 GCA_964392555.1 uncultured candidatus Brocadiaceae bacterium | reverse complement strand
TCCAGGGGCGACTACTACTCCCGCTCGCCAATGGCGAATCCGCTCGCCACGCGAGAAAACGCGGGAGTAGTAGATCAGCGCTGCCGCTCGAGGCTGGTCACGACCAGCGCACCGATCAGCGCGGCGCCGCCGGCCCACTGCAGGCCGGCCATGTGGTCACCGAGCGCCAGCCAGCCGACCAGCGCCGCGAACAGCGGTTGCAGCGCGAACAGCATCGCCAGCGGCGTCGGCGCGATGCGATGCTGGACCTTGCTCTGCACGGCGATGCCGAGCGCGGTCGCGAGCACGCCGAGGTAGCCGATCAGCCAGACCTCGCGCGTCGGCGCCGCGACCGCGGTGACGCCGTCGGCGAGCACGCGGCCATCGACGCCGACCGCGACGGTCGCCGCCACCGCGACCGCGGCGAGCTGCCAGGTGCAGAACGGCAGCGCCGGCAGCTCGCGGCCGTACTTCGACAGCAGCAGCACGTGCGCGGCGTAGCTGATCGACGACGCGACCTGCAGCAGGATGCCGCGCGTGGTGTTCTGCACGGTCGCACCGCCGTCGTCGCCGTGCCAGCACAGCATCGCCATGCCGGCGAGCCCGAGCAGCAGGCCGAGCGACGAGAACCACCCGAAGCGCGCGCCGAAGAACGCGCAGCCGCCGATCGCGACCAGCAGCACGATCAGGCCGGCGAGGAAGCCGCCCATCGACGCGGTCGTCTCGCGCATGCCGGCGGTCTGCAGCAGATAGCCCGTGGTCAGTGCGAGGCCGGCGAGCAACCCGGGCTGCACGGTCGCGCGCAGGCCCGCCAAGGCACCGCGGCCGAGGAACGGCACCAGGCAGGCGATCGCGAGCCAGAACCGCAGCGTGACGATCGCGAACGGCGACCACGTGGCGAGCGCTGCCTTGACGACGCTGTAGCTGCCGCCCCAGATCGCGATCATGGCGGTGAGCAGCAGATGGGGGAGGTAGCGGGCGCCGGACGACGCGGGCATGGGGGCCGGAACGATAGGGCCGCGCCGGCCGCGCGCCAGTGCGACGAAGCTTGCAGCGGCGTCGTTGCCGACCGAAGATCCGCGCCGTGACGAACTCCGACGCACGCGCCGTCCGCCGCCGATGAACGCGCCGCGCGTAACCGTCGTGATCGTCAACTGGAACGGCCGCGAATTCCTCGCCGGTTGCCTCGGAGCGGTCCGGGCGTCCGCCGGCGAGGTGACGCTGCAGACCGTCGTCGTCGACAACGGCTCGAGCGACGGCTCGCAGGAGTTCGTGCGGCGCGAATTCCCCGACGTGACGTTCGTCCAGAGCGAGCGCAACGACTACACGGCGGCCAACAACCTCGGCGTCGCGCGCGCCACGGGCGATTACGCGCTGCTGCTGAACACCGACGCGACGCTACGGCCGGGCTGCCTGCGCGAGCTGGTCACCGCGCTCGACCACGCGCCGCGCGCCGCCGCCGCCGCGCCGAAGATCGTCTTCCCCGACGGCCGCATCTGCACCACCGGCATCGCCCAGCGCGACGATCTCTACTGGGTCGATCGCGACGGCGGCGCGCCGGATCACGGCCGGCCCGGCGAGGCGGAGGACGTGCTCGGCGTGTCCGGCTGCTGCGCGCTGTTCCGCGTCGCCGCGTGGCGCGCGGTCGGCGGCGAGGACGAGGACTTCCACATGTACTACGAGGACGTCGACCTGGCGCTGCGGTTGCGCGCCGCCGGTTGGACGTCGCTCTACGTGCCGCGCGCGGTCTGCGAGCACATCGGCCACGGCTCGATCAAGAAGGCGAAGACCTGGAAGGACGAACTCGGCGAGCGCAACCGGCTGCTGGTGCTGGCGCGCCACTGCCGCGAGCGCTTCCCGGCCGAGCTGGTGCGCTCACCGTGGTTCCAGTCGGCGTCGCCCGAGCAGGTGCGGGCGCTGCTGCCGAAGCTCGCGGCGCGCTATGGTCAGGGTGGCGACGACCTGCTCGCGACGCTGCTGCTGGCGACGCGCGACGCCGTCCGCGAGCACGCCGGCGAACTCGACGCGAAGTGGGGCGAGCACCGCAACCTGCCGAAGATCCTCGACGAGCGCGAGCACTGGATCGCGACGCTGCTCGAGGAGGTCGCGCGGCTGCGGCTGTGGCGCCTCCCCGGCCGACGCCTCAAGCCCGCCGAGCAGGCGTTCCTCGATCGCGTCCGCGGTCGCGGGCGGAAATGATGTCGCGCCGCTTCGCCGCCGCGCGCGGCACCGCGTAGAGGTCGGCCGTGCTCGACTTCCTGCTGCGATTGTTGCACCTGCGCGAGGCGACGCCCGCCGAACGGCGCGCGACGGTCTGGACCGGCGCGGCGTTCTTCTGTGTGCTGTTCGCCTACTACCTGCTGCGGCCGCTGCGCGAGAACGTCGGCTACGCGTTCGGCAACGACAACCTGTTCTGGCTGTTCGCGATCACGTTCGGCATGACGACGCTGCTCAACCAGCCGTACCTCGCGCTGGTGCGTCGGCTGCCTTCGCAGCGCTTCCTGCCGTACGCGCTGCACGGCTTCGCCGCGAGCTTCCTGGTGTTCGCGCTGCTCATGATGGGCGGCGGCGGCAAGCTCGGCGCGCTCGGTTTCGGCGACCGCACCGGGCTCGAATACGCGTTCTTCTACTCCTGGGTGACCGCGTTCAGCGTCTGCGGCGTCACGCTGGTCTGGGTGCATGCCGTCGAATGGTTCACGCCGGCGCGGGGCAAGCGCCTGTTCGGCTTCATCTCGGTCGGCGGCACGCTCGGCGCGATCCTCGGCTCGAGCCTGTCGCGAACCCTCGCCGAACAGAGCTACAGCACGCTGTGCGTGCTCGCGGCGCTCGCGATCGAAGGCGGCGTCATCGCCTGGTGGCGCTCGCTGCCGGCCTGCCGCGCGATGGCCGGCCGCAGCGAAGGCCTGGCGCGCGGCAGCGAGGGGCCACCGTTCCTGCAGAGCCTCTGGCACGTGCTGCGCACGCCCTACCTGCGCGGCATCCTCGCGTTCGTGATGCTCGCCAGCATCGCCGCGACCACGTTCTACTACCTGCGGCTCGGCTTCATCGGCGAGGTCGTGCCGGACGAAGGCGCGCGGCGTGCGCTCGAGGCCCGCATCAACTTCTGGTACAACGCGATCTGCCTCGTGCTGCAGCTGCTCGCGACGAGCCGGGCCCTGCTGTGGCTCGGCGTCGCGACCGTGCTGTGCGTCATGCCGGTCGCCAGCGGGCTCGGCTTCGGCGGACTCGCCGTGTGGCCGTCGGTTGCGCTCTACGCCGTCGTCGAGGTCCTGCGTCGCACGCTGCAGTTCGCGTTCGACAAGCCGGCCCGCGAAGTGCTCTACACGCCGCTCGGCCGCGAGGACAAGTACGTCTCGAAGGCGATCGTCGACACCGCCGGCATGCGCGGCGGCGACCTGCTCGGCGCCGCCCTGAACGGCTGGTTCGCGACGTTCACGCGCGGCGGCCTGCTCGCACTGCTGGCACCTCTGGTGGTGGTGTGGGGGAGTGTCGGGTTCTGGCTGGGGCGGCGGTGCCGGCGGCTGGAGGGCGTGCCCCGCGATCCGTAGTCGCCGACGGCCCGCGATGAGGGCCGCCAATTGGCATCCTGATCTACTACTCCCGCGTTTCCTCGCGCGGCGAGCGGATTCGCCGTCGGCGAGCGGGAGTAGTAGTCGCCCCTGGAGACGGCAGCGCGC
>CAYMRG010000593.1:0-3670 GCA_964392555.1 uncultured candidatus Brocadiaceae bacterium | reverse complement strand
TGTGCGGCTTGATCCCCCCGACCGGAACTTCCTACAATCTCCGCCCCTTCCCGGAGTCCGGGAACCGCCCGCCGGCGCCCGTGGCGTCGACCGGCGCGCGCCAGCTACCACGCCACTGGAGTTCTCGTGCCCAAAGAAGAAGCCATCGTCCTCGAGGGGACCGTCATCGAAACGCTCGCCAACACCAAGTTCCGGATCAAGGTCGACAGCGGCCACGTCGTGCTGGCCCACATCTCCGGCAAGATGCGCAAGCACTACATCCGCATCATCCCGGGCGACCGCGTCACGGTCGAACTGTCGCCCTACGACCTGACCCGCGGCCGCATCACCTACCGCGGCTGAGACCGACTGCCATGCCGTCGCCCGATGCGTCCGTCGTGGTCCGCGCGGCCCGACCCGGCGACGTGGGGGCGATCGCCGCGTTCATCCGCGGCCTCGCCGACTACGAACGGCTCGAGCACCAGCTCCAGGTCGACGAGGGTCGCCTGCACGAGCACCTGTTCGGCGCGCGCCCGGTCTGCGAGGCGCTGCTCGCCGAGCGCGATGGCGCTGCGGTCGGCTTCGCGCTGTTCTTCACGTCCTACTCGACGTTCCGCACGCGGCCGTGCTTGTGGCTCGAGGACCTGTTCGTCGAGCCGGCGCACCGCGGTCACGGCGTCGGGCTGACGCTGCTGCGCACGCTCGCGCAGCTCGCGGTCGCGCGCGGCTGCCCGCGGCTCGACTGGTGCGTGCTCGACTGGAACGAGCCGGCGATCGAGTTCTACCGCCGCCAGGGCGCCGAAGTGCTGGCCGACTGGCGCGTCTGCCGACTCGACAGCGAGCGGCTGCAACGGTTCGCGGCCGGCCAGAGCCTCTGAGCCGCACCGCGCGCTATTGCGCCTGCTTCGCCAGCCAGACGCGGAACGGCTCCTCGAGCGCCTCCGCGCGCCGGCCGAACGCCTGGTCGAACGCGCTGCTGCTGTCGCCCTTGCGCCCGACGAGCGCCTGCCGCACGTAGGCGAAGAACGGTTCGCGCAGCGACGGCTTCTCGTCCTCGTCCAGCAGGTAGGCGACGAGCATCGTCGCGGTCGCCCAGTTGGCGGCGGTCGGCGTGTCGTCCATCAGGTAGAAGCCGCTGTACATCGCCAGGTGCAGCAGGCTGCCGAGACGCGCCTCGCGGCTGAGCGCCTGCAGCGCCTGCAGGTCGGCGGCGCGCGGCGGTGCGGGTGCTGCGGCACCGGGTTCACCCTGCATGGTGTTCTCCATCACCATGCCGAGGCCGATCTCGAGCCAGGCGCAGACGCGGTCGCGGTCGTTCTGGCGATCGGCTTCGCCGATCAGCGTCCGGTAGAGCAGCGCCTCGGTGGCGACGAAGAACAGCCGTTCGGCGCGGTCGGGGTTGGCGCCGGCGTAGAACGTGCGCGCGACGTCGCCGTGCGGCGGCGGCACGTAGTACGGCAGCGGTCGGAAGCCCCACTTCGGGAACTCGTCGCGGTTCCGGTGCAGCTCGATGCGGATCGGTGTCAGCACTTCGCGCAGCTGCAGCGGCTCGCCGAAGCGCGCGAACCAGACGACGCCGAGTTGTTCGAGATCGAGCAGCGCGGCGACGGTGGCGCGCAGGTTGCCGGTGCACGTGGTGGTGAAGCGTTCGCCGGTCAGCTCCAGCGGCTGCTTGGCCAGCGCGTCCTCGAACTGCTCGCGGGTCAGCTGGCGGCCCTCGAGCGGCCACGTCCAGCCCTTCGCCGCGCGGCGATGGCCGAGCAGCTCGTGGGCCGCGGTCTGGTCGTCGTCGGCGAGCACCAGCCACAGCGCCTGCAGGCGCGCGAGGCCGGGCAGCTCGTGGGCCGCGGCCCAGTCCATCAGGTAGCTCTGCGCCTTCGGCGAGGCGGCGAGGCGCTGGCGGCGTTCGCAGAACTCGCGCACGCGGTTGCCGACCAGATCCATGGTGGCGACCTCGCCGCGGGCGAGCCGGACGCGCTTGCCGCCTTGCAGCAGCAGCACTTCGTCGGTGGCGAACGGCGCCTCGACGCGACCGAACAGCTCGCGACCGTCGTTGCGGACGACGCGGTCGCGGTCGCGCGCGTCGTCGCGGCGCTGGCCGGCGACCGGCGCCGCGAGCGACGCCGCGCCGAGCGCGAACAGGAGGAACGCATGTCGTGCCATTCGCCGAAGACCTCGCCTGGCGAAGCGGTTCGCCGCGCAGAGCGTAGCGGGTCGCGGCCCGGCGTGGGTCAATCGGCGGCGCGCGGTCGCAGCAGGCGGCCGAGGTTGCGCACGCCGACGGCGAAGCCGAGGCCGGCGACCAGCAGCGCGTAGCCCCAGGCCGCGGCGACCACCGGCGGCGCCCAGGCGCGGAGCCCGTCGGTGCTCAGCACGTGCTGGCGGCCCTGCGTGGCGAGCCACAGCCAGCCGACCATCGCCGGCGCGACCGCCAGTTCGAAGGTCAGGACCAGCAGCATCGCGCCGACCAGCGAACGGCCACCCTGCGCCGACTGGCCGGCCTCGTCGGGGCGGATCAGGTACGGCCAGGTGCCGAGCGCGGCGAGCACGCCGAGCGCGATCAGCGTGCCGGCGCCGGCGGTGGCGACGAACGCCGCGGTCGTGGCGAGGCCTGCGCCGTAGAGCTGCACGCCGAACGTCGCGACCAGCAGCAGCGGCCACATCAGGAACGTGCCGATCGCCGTGAGCTTGCCGCGCAGCAGCGCCGCCGGGCGCGGCGGCGCCGCGACGTAGAGCGACCACTGCGGGCCGTCCCACAGCACGAGCCGGCCCATGTGCGCGTAGAGCACGAGCAGCACGGCGACGAACCACTGTTCCAGCAGGGCGCCGTAGAGCGCCAGGTCGCGCGGCAGCCGCCGGTCGGCGAGCAGGCGGGCGACCAGCACCTGTTCGCGCATCAGCACGAACACCAGCGCGCCGAACACCAGGAAGCCGAGCGCGGCACCCGGCTGCTGCAGCACCACGGCGAACTCCTTGCGGCGGATCGTCGCGGTGAGCGCGGTGGGCCAGCTGCGGGCGCGCGCGCGGCGGTGCCCGGTTTCGGCCTCGCGCTGCCGTTCGCAGGCGCGCGGATGCAGCAGGGCGGCGGCGAGGTAGATCGCCAGCGCCGCCGCGAGCCAGCCGAGCAGCTGCGCGAGCGCCAGGCCGTCGAGCCGCCCCTCGGCCGCCGCGTCGAGCAGCCGCGAGGCGGTGCCGATCGTCCACGGCTGTCGCGGCGCGCCCGCGACCGCGACGAGCGCGGTGTCGCGGTCGCGGCCCGGCGCGAGCAGGCCGAGGATCAGCCAGATCGAGAAGCCGAGCGAGGCCAGCGCCGCGACGCCGGTGGTGGCGAGGCGCAGCAGCCGCCCGGCGAAGAAGCGCACGACGACGATCTGGCCCGCCAGCAGCGTCGCGAGCAGCGGCACGCTGGCGACGAGGATCGCCAGCGGCAGCAGCAGGTAGGCGAGGGCCGGCGCGTCGGCGCGGCGCAGCACGGCGACCACGAACGGCGCGGCCAGCGCGGTCGCCCAGCACAGCGTCGCGAACGACGCGCGCAGCAGCACCTGCAGCGGCGCGCGCCAGCCCGGCTGCGGCGCGGCGCGCCACAGCGGCAGTTCGGGCGTCTCGAACAGCTGCCGTTGCGCCAGCGACAGGCCGAGCCAGGTCGCCGCGACCGGGCAGGCCATCAGGCCGTAGCCGAGCAGGCCGAGCC
>CAYMRG010000592.1:0-3676 GCA_964392555.1 uncultured candidatus Brocadiaceae bacterium | reverse complement strand
GCCGGTGGGCTTGCTGGCCGGTGGGCTCGCTGCCGGTGGGCGCTCAGGGTTTTGCCACGGCCAACCCGGTGCGGAATGGCGACCAGCCGACGCGGCAACCGAGTTCGGTGAACCAGCCGGCTGCTTCGTCGGCGCAGTTGTGCGGCAGCCAGTAGGACGTGTCGCACGGCACGAACACGAAGCCCAGGTCGCCGCGGACCCGCGCCTCGCGCTCGCGCGCCGCGAAGGTGCGCTGCAGGCGTTCGCGCAGGGCGGCCGCCTCGGCGCTGCCGACCGTGAGCGGTGAGAGCTCCGCCCAGGTGACACGGGTGCGCAGTTCGTCGGCGGTCCGCGCGCCGAACGTGCGCCGGCCCAGCGCGCCCTGCGTCGGCCACAAGACGGTCGCGAACGCGTGGTACCACGCGTCGTGCCCCAGCGCATACCAGCTCCAGTCGCCGTAGCCGAACTCGACATACTCGTCCTGCGGGCGGTCGGCGGCGGGCGGCAGCACGATGCCCGTGTGCATCGCCTCGCGCAGCAGGAACACCGTGGTGGGCGCGGCCGGGGACGGCGGCGGCGTGATCGTGGTCGTGCAGCCGGCGGCGAAGCCGAGCAGCAGCAGCAGCCCGACGATCGCGAGCGCGACACGTCGCCAGCGACGCGGCCCCGGGCGCTCCTGCGTCATCCGCGCTTCTGCCAGACGCCGAGCTGGCGGTGACGGGCGGCCGGCTCCGGCAGGTCGTAGCCGTGCAACGCGACGCGCCGGAACGAGCCGAGGCGCTCGGCGGCTTCGGCGTTGGCGTCGAGCCACAGCACCAGGTGGCCACCCGGGCGCAGCAGGGGATCGGCGAGTTCGGCGAGCAGTTCGGGCGCGCCGACCGCGCGCGCGGTGACACAGTCGAAGGCGTGGCGCAGCTCGCGCCGCAGCGCGGGCGCCTGCTGCGCATCGAGGTTCAGCGCTTCGACGCCATCCAGCTTCGCCGTGACCAGGCAGCCGCCGATCGCGCGGATCTTCTTCGCCGTGCGATCCATCAGCACGACCGAGGCGCCTGGGTGCAGTGCGGCCACGGCGACGCCGGGGAAGCCGTTGCCGGTGCCGATGTCGAGCACGTGGTGGGGGTGCAGGCCGCTGCGCGCGAACGCCAGGCCGTCGAGCACGTGCAGCACGATCGCCGCCGCGTGCTCGCGGACCGCGGTCAGGTTGATGTGCTCGTTGATCGCGAGCATCGCGTCGAGGTAGGCGAGCAGTTGCTCGGCGCGGTCCTCGGCGAGCTTGCCGCCCCAGGCAGCGACCTGGGCGACGAGGGGCGGGATCGGGTTCGGCTCGGCCACCGGCGGGATCTTGGCTGGCTGGCAGGCAATTGCAAGCGGCGCCCCCCGCGTTGCGGCGCTCAGATTCCCGGCGGCCCAGCCATCGCCGGGTCGAGCATCTCGGGCGTCGTCGGCGGCGGCTGTGGCGGCGCGCCGCGCCGCGACTTCAACAGCCGCAGCGCCAGGAACGCGAGCGTCGGGCCGCCGAGCGCGCCGGCGGTGGCGACGCGCCACAGGCCGTCCGGCGTCCAGGTGAGGTCGATCGCGAGGAAGGCAGCGCCGAGCGCGAGGCCGCACAACACCCCGTGCCGCGATGCCACGACCAGGTCGCCGAGGGTCAGGTGCAGGAACGGCAGCGCGCGCGCCAGCGACAGCGTCAGGGCGACCGAGATCGCGACCACCGCGGCGCCGGCGAAGCCGAGCGGGCCGAGATACCACGCGGCGGGCACGCCGAGGCCGTAGATCGTCACGCAGCGGAAGAACTGCGCCTGGCGATCCCACTGCGGCCGGCCGACCGCCCAGAACAGCGGGCCGACCACCGCGGTCAGGCCGGCGATGCCGCCGTGCAGCGCGAGCAGGCTGAACAGTCCGTCGATGGTCGCGAACTGCTTGGTGAAGACCGCACCGGGCAAGGCGTTGCCGACCCAGGCCATCGTCGCGCTCAGCGGGATGCCGACCAGCAGGTAGGCGTGCACCGCGTTCAGCCAGGCCTTGCCGAGCTTCTGCGGGTCGCGCTGCAGCTGCGCGTAGGCGGGCACGGCGACCGGCGCGAGCACGCGCAGGAAGATGTTCTCCGGCAGCTTCGCGAGCCGCCCGGCGTAGTCGTAGATCGCGACCGCGACGTCGCTGATCAACTTGCCCAGCACGAACGCCGGCGCCATGAAGATGATGAACAGCAGGAACGGCGCGCCGGCCGCCCCGCGGCCGTAGTGGTAGAGCTCGTGGAAGACGTCGCGGTCGATGTGCAGTCGCGGCAGGTGGGGCGCGACGATGTAGCTGATCGTCGTGCGCATCACCGTCGTCGCCAGGAAGCCGACCACCATCGCCCAGACGTCGTGCCACCACCAGGCCAGGCCGATCGTCAGGGCGTTGCCGAGCAGCGCGACGCAGAACTCGCCGAGCGCGACGCGGCGGAACTCCAGGCCCTTCAGCTTCAGCGCGCGCGCCGGGCTCGACAGGCCGTCGATCAGGCCGTTGGGCGCGAGTGCCAGGAACAGGCCGGTCAGCCAGTAGTGCTGCGCGGCTTCGACGTGGCCGAAGAAGCTGGCGAACGCGGGCGCCAGCGCGCACAGCAGCAGCGTGATCGCGCTGCCGCGCAGCACGTGGACCGTGAACACGGTGTCGAGGTAGCGGCGTTCGGTGCCGTGTTGCGACCAGATGGTCGTCTCCTCGCCCATGAACTTGGTCAGCGCTTCGAACGCGCCGATGCAGGCCAGCACGATCGCGAACAGCCCGAGCTCGCCGGTGTCGTCCGTGAAGATGCGCGTCAGCGCCATCAGGGTCGCCAGCTGCACGACTTGTTGCCCGCCGACGCCGAGGAACTGCCAGAACAGCCCCTGGATCGTGCGCCGCCGCAGGTCGTGGTGGGCGCTCACGGTCGCGCCGCCGCCGGCGCCGGGCCCGACGCCGGCACCCTGGTCTTCTGCACGAACACGCGGTGCCACGACTGCAGCACCAGCAGCGAGTGCACGTTCAGCGCGTTCCGCGTCAGCGCCGCGCCGTCGGCGAGCAGCGACTCCAGCCACGGCCGCGGCAGCACGTTCACGGCGAGGCCGGCGCGGTCGAGCAGCTGGTCGCGGACCGCGCCCAGGCGGTCGGGCGCGAGCCACAGCTGCACCGAGTTCGGGAAGCCGTGCTTCTTGCGCGTCGACACCGCCGGCGGCAGGTGGCGCGCGGCGAGTTTGCGCAGCAGCAGCTTGTTCTGGTGCTTATCGCCGAACTTGCACGCGCCCGGGATCGTCATCGCGAACTCGGCGACGCGGTGGTCGAGGAACGGCACGCGGCCCTCGACCGAGGCGCCCATCGTCGTGCGGTCGAGCAGGCTCAGCAGCTGGTGCGGCAGGTAGGTCTCGGTGTCGGCGCAGAGCTGGCGGTTGCGCGGATCGAACGCGGCGGCGGCGCGGAACGATTCGGCCAGTTCGGCGAGGTGGTCGTGCGCCGCGACGGAGCGCAGCGCCGCGCGGTCGGCCTCGGTGAGATGCGTCATCGCCAGGCCATGCCACGGCAGGCGATCACCGGCCCAGCGGCGCAGCGCCGCGCGCTCGGCGGCGGTGCGTCGCATGCCGGTCGCCTTCGCCGCGAGCCCGTCGCCGACGACGTGGGCGAGCAGCGCGTAGGCGCGCGACCGCGCCGTCTGGCGGTAGTGGCCATAGCCGGCGAACAGCTC
>CAYMRG010000591.1:0-3677 GCA_964392555.1 uncultured candidatus Brocadiaceae bacterium | reverse complement strand
CTGCGTCGCCAGCATCACGCCGACGCCGAACGCGCGCGCCTGCTTCAGCAGCGTCATCAGCGGCAGCTTGCTCGGCGGGTTCGCGGTCGGCGGCAGGTAGCCGAACACCTCGTCCATGTAGATCAGCGCGCGCAGCGAGCTGGTGCCGGCCTGGCGCCGCATCCACGCGACGACCTCGCTGAGCAGCAGCGTGACGAAGAACTTGCGCTGGTCGTGGGGCAGGTGCGCGATCGAGACCACGCTGACGGGCGGCTTGGCCTCGGCGGTTCACTGCAGGCGCTCGCCGTCGAGCGGTTCGCCTTCGCCCCACGACGCGAACGACGGCGACGCGAGCAGGCCGTTGAGCGCCATCGCCAGGCCGAAGCGGTCCTTGCCCGGGAACACCGATTCGACGTCCATGACGCCGATGCGCTGGAACGGCGGGTTCTGCACGGCGCGGATCAGGTCCGCGATCTCGAGGTCCTTGCCCTCGCGCCAGTAGGTGTCGAGCACGTTCGACACGTAGATGTGTTCGCGGCTGCGCAGCGGGTCGGCGTCGATGCCGAGCAGCGACAGCAGCCCGGACGTCGCGGCCTGCACGCGCGCGGCGAACGCGTCGCGGTCGGCGAGCAGCTCGGGGCCCGGCGCGGCGAAGCCCTTGAGCACCGACAGACCGAGCCCGGCCTGCGAGCCCGGCGTGTAGATCGCGAAGTCCGCAGCCTCGCGCAGGCGGCGGATGCGGTCGCCGTCCTGTTGCCACTGGGCGAGGCCGTCGCGCCACTGCTTGGCGACTGCGGTGGCGTGTTCGGGGACGGTGCGCCCCTTGCGCGCCGCCTCCTCGGCGTCGATCCACGGCGCGAAGTCTTCGGACCGCAGCTCGGGGAACGTCAGCAGCAGGTTGCCGAGATCGCCCTTCGGGTCGATCGCGAGCACCGGGATGCCGTCGATCGCCGCCTCTTCGATCAGCGACAGGCACAGGCCGGTCTTGCCGCTGCCGGTCATGCCGACGCACATGCCGTGCGTCGTCAGGTCCTTGCTGTCGTAGAGGATCGGTTCGTCGGTGATCTGCTGGGTGGCCGCGTCGTAGCGCTTGCCGAGGTAGAAGACGCCGAGCTTCTCGTAATCCATGGCGGGCTGCGAACCGTAGCCGCTGGCGCGCGCCGCCGCCAACGGACTGTCCCTGAGCCGCAGCGCCGTGGAAGGTCGTCAGGCTGGTTCGTGCCGAGGCGGCCCGTCGCGGCGCGCCGCGATCAGGAACCCCGCGGCGGCGATGGCGGCGACACCGAGGGCCGCCGCCATCGCCGTCATCGCGGTCGGCATGCCCCAGGACTGACGCAGGCGCGCGACGCCGCTCGCTGCGAACACCGAACCGAGCGTGCCGCAGCCGTCGACGAAGCCGAGCCTCCGGGCGCCGCCGCGCGCGCCGGCGCGCAACGGCAGCACGCCGCTGGCGAGCGACTGGGGCATCGCGGTGCAGGCCGCGACGCTGGCGAGCAGCAGCACCAGCGCCGTGAAGCTCCGGAACGGCGTCGCCAGCGTCAGCAGCAGCAGCGAACCGACGACGAGCGGCAGCACCATGACCGCGGCGAGCGGTCGCGGGCCGCGATCGGCGAGTGCGCCGGACAGCAGCGCGCCCGCACCGCTCGCCAAGGGCAGCAGCGCCGACGCGCGCACCGCGTCGTCGGCCGGCAGCTCGCACCACTCGACGAGCAGCAGCGGCGACCAGTACGAGAGCGATTCGCGCGTCATCGCCAGCGCGAAGTTCATCCCGGCCAGCCACACCAGCGGCGCCTTCGCCGTCGGCGGGATGTGCGCATTCGCCGTAACCGTGGGGCTCGCCGAGCGCGCCGGGCGCGACGTCGCCGCGAACGCCACTGCGAGCACGATGGCCGTGCCGGCGAGCGCCGAGCCCGACGTGCGCAGGATCGTCGTCGCGCCACCGCCTTCCGCCACCACGGCCGCCAGCACGGCGCGTACGGCCGCATCGCCGATCAGGTAGCTCTGCGAGAAGAACGCCATGACGAACGCCAGCCGGCGGCGCGGTGTCAGTTCGGCGACGAGGTGACCGAGCGAAGGCCAGGCCAGCGCGAGCACCGCCATGCCGGCGACGCGGCTCGCGGCGAACGTCGTCGGCGTCGTGCACATGGCGGCCGTGAACTCGGCGATCGCCGCACCGGCGAGCGCCGTGACGAACAGGCGGCGACCACCGAAGCGATGCGCCAGCACGCCACCGGCGAACTTGCCCAGCGCGTAGACCAGGAGGCCGAGCGACGCGATGTCGGGCAGCGCCGCCGCCAGGTCCGGGTGGTTGCCGTTCTTCGCCCAGACCGGCGCCAGCACCGCCAGGTCGGCGCGATGGAAGTAGCTGCACGCGTAGCCGACGAACAGCAGCGCGAGCAGGAGCAGCGGCGGACGTTCCTCGGCCGGGGGCACCGGCGGCATCATGGCAACTGGCCGCGGCAATGCGAGCGCCCGGGACTTCGTCCCGGTTGCCGACGTGTTACCTGATGGGCCGCCTGCGGCGCGCGCCACCCCGTACCGTTCCGGGCTCTCAGGAGACCCGTCATGAACCAGCCCAACCACCCTGTCGCTCCCTTCGTCCGGTCGAACCTGGCCCGCGCCCTCGCCGCGCTGTCGCTCTGCGCCGCGATCGGCCCGCTGTGCGCGCAGATCCCGCAGGCCAGCTACCCGCTGCTCACGGACCTGCTCGACGCAACCGCCACCTACACGCCGATGATCCTCGGCGGGTCGACACCGCCGGCCCCGCCGAGCAATGGCGTCTGCATCAATGGCGTCTACGCGCTCTCGCCGGGCGGTCAGGACCTGCGCACGCCGGTGATCACCTCGCTCGACGCCAACGATTTCCAGGTGTCGATCGACTTCAACATCACGGCGCTGCCGGCCAATCAGGGGCCGATCTTCGTCGGTGGCAATGGCTACCGGTGGATCGGCTTCTACGTGCAGGCCAGTGGCACGCTCGGCGTGCTCTACAACAACGCCAACTTCACCTGGTCGACGACCGCCGTCACGACCGGCACGTGGTACACGGCCACCATCAAGTACGAGGCCGGCGGTCTCGAGCTGTTCCTGGATGGTCTGCAGATCCACCAGACAACCCTGCCGGCGCTGAACACCGGCAACAACCTCAACTTCACGTCGAACAACTACTCCAACGCCACCAACTTCCACGGCTGCGTGCGCAACCTGCTGATCGCCAACGACACGACGTTGGGCCAGAGCGCGATGGCGGCCGCCACCAACTTCGGCGATGGCTGCGACGGGCTCAGCCTCGATGCGATGGGCCTGCCGACGGTCGGCAACGCCGGATTCGCGCTGATCGCGGGCAACGTGCCCATCGTGTCGCCGGTGGCCTTCCTCGCCTTCGGCAGCGCCAGCGTCAGTCCTGGGCTCGATCTGACCGGACTCGGCATGGCAGGTTGCACGAGCAACACGACCTTCGACCTCGGCCTGTTCGGCCCCGAGGTGGTCAGCAGCAGCGCTGCGAACTTCCCCCTGCCGATCCCCGCGCAGGTGAATCTGGTCGGCTCACGGCTTGCGGCGCAGGCGGTCTCGTTCTCCGCCGCGACGACGTTCGGCCTTGCGGCGAGCAACGGCACGAAGATGACGATCGGGCTGTGACCACCCGAGCGCGCCGCTTTCGCCGTCCTGCGGCGTCAGGCGAGCCGAAGCGTGCTCGG
>CAYMRG010000590.1:3033-3691 GCA_964392555.1 uncultured candidatus Brocadiaceae bacterium | reverse complement strand
CCCGCGGCTTCAGGATGTAGGAGTCAGGGAAGATCTTGCGCAGTTGCCGCGCGGTCAGCAGGTGCACGTCGCTGTAGTCGTTGCCCGACTGGTAACGATGGTGGACGTGGTTGTAGGCCCACAACCGCGCCGTCTTGTGCATCCAGCGCGGCGGCAGCCACGAGATCAGCGGCATGCGGGCGTGGAATTCGAACGGGTACCAACGGTTCGGCGTGGTCAGGAACCAGCGCTTGCCGACGCGGCGCACCTCGTCGGCCATCCGCGCCTGTGCGTCGAGCCCGCCGACGTGTTCGATGACCGCGTTGCTGTAGACGAGGTCGAACGATCGGTCGGCGAACGGCAGCTTCGTCGCGTCGGCCTGAACGGTCTCGATCTCCGGATACGCCGCGCGGATCTCCGCGAGGTGCTCCGGCATCAGGTTCGCGGCGGTGACGCGGCTCTTGTCGGGGATCCGCTCGAGCACCTGCTGGGTGTTGCGATCCACCTGGCTGCCGATGTCGAGGATCCGCTCGGTGCCGTCGAGCGGCATGTAGGTCTCGAGCAGCTCCATCTTGAGCCGGCGCGAGCGCTGGGACATGCGGTTGAAGAGCGCGGTGACGGCCATGGTGGGGCGAGGTGGCCCGGGACTATAGTCGGTCGACGGGGGCGACGGCGCGAA
>CAYMRG010000590.1:0-3023 GCA_964392555.1 uncultured candidatus Brocadiaceae bacterium | reverse complement strand
ACCAGGAACCGGAAAGTGCCCTTCGCGACGAGGCGTCCGGCTTGTTCGAGCGCCGATTCGACGATGGCGAGCGTGCGGCCGACGCGAAGGGGCGTTGCCACGGCGGTGATCGGGCCTGCGTCCGCCGTTGCGGCTGATAGGAAGTTCATCGTGCAGTCCGTTCCGGTCATCGTCCATTCCGGGACCAGATCGGGCCAGAGCACGTAGACCGCCGCCGTGTCGGCGAGCGCGGTGAGGAAGCCGCCCTGGACGATGCCGGCTTCCTGAAGGAGTTCGGCGCGGACCGGCAGCTCGACGACGACCCGCGACGCGCTGCGTTCCCGCAGCACGGCGCCGAGCAGGCGGTTGCTGGGAGCCGCAGCGAACGCGGCGAAGGCGTCGACCGTCACGCGCCGCCTTTGGTCGTGCCATCCTGGAGCGGCGCCTGGAGCGCGAGGTGTTCCGCGACCACCTCGCCGCCGATCAGGTGGCGCTGGATGATCGTCTCGAGCACGGCCGGATCGCAGCCGACGTACCACGCGCCTTCGGGGTAGACGAGCGCCACCGGGCCGTTGCTGCACAGGCGCAGGCAGTTGGCGCGCGTGCGTTGCACGCCGCCCTGCTCGGACAGGCCGAGCTCTTTGAGGCGCGCCTTCAAGAACTCCCAGGCGGCGATGCTGCGTTCGCGGTCGCAGCACTTCGGGTTGGTCGCGTCCGTGCAGAGGAAGATGTGGCGGCGCGAACCGACGAGGCCGAGCTTCGCGGCGGTCTTCTGCAGCGTGTCGCGTTCGGTTGGCGGCAGCATGGCAGCAGCATGGCGGCGGACCGCGCAAGCGGCGCCGGAATTCCCCGCGCGGCGCGAGGATTCCGCTCCGAGCGTGTCCAGGCGGCGACTGGCCCGGCCGCCGCACCCCTTGCATACGTGGGGCCGTTGTCGCACGGTTGCGCCCGCCATGGACGATCTGATCCGCGCCGGCCTCACGAGTTCGCCGAAGTGGTTGCCGGCGGCGCTGCTCTACGACGACCTCGGCTCGGCGCTGTTCGAAGCGATCACGTTCCTGCCCGAATACGAGGTCTCGCGCGCCGGCATCCGGTTGCTCGAGGCGCATGCCGACGCCGTCGTCGCTGGCGCGGCCGGCGGCGATGCGGAGCTCGAACTCGTCGAGCTGGGGCCCGGCGCGGGCCGCAAGGCCCAGATCCTGGTCGAAGCGCTGCAGCGGCGGCAGCGCGAGGTGCACTTCGTCGGCGTCGACGTCAGCCCGCAGGCCCTCGCCGACTGCCGCCGCACGCTGGAACGGTTCCCCGGGGTCGCGTTCGAGGGCATCACGGGTCTGTACCTCGAGGGCCTCGCCGCGGCGCGCGCGAGCCACCGCACCGGCACGCGGCGGCTGGTGCTGTTCCTCGGCAGCAACCTGTCGAACTTCGCGCGCGCCGACGCGCAGGAGTTCCTGCACGGCCTGCGCGCCCAGGTCGACGTCGGCGATCGCCTGCTGCTGGGCGTCGATCTCGACAAGGATCCGGCGCGGTTGCTGCCGGCCTACGACGACGCGCTCGGTGTCACGGCGGCGTTCGACAAGAACCTGCTGGTGCGGCTGAACCGCGACTGGGGCGCCGACTTCCCGCTCGCGAACTTCGACCACGAAGCGCGCTACGACGCCGCCGAGCGGCGCATCGAGATGCACCTGCGCGCGCGGCGGGCGTGCCACGTGACGATCGGCAAGCTCGACCTGTGCGTCGCCTTCGCCGCCGGCGAGTCGATCTGGACCGAGTCGAGCCACCGCTTCGCGGTCGACGAACTGCGCGCCTGGGGCGCGGCGGCGGGCTTTCGGGTCGCGGCGCAATGGCTCGATGGCGCCTGGCCGTTCGCGCAGACGCTCTACGAGGTGGTGTAGGCCGCGCCCGCCGGCCGGGGCGCTGGTAGGATCACGGCCGTGGCTGCCTACGAAGAGTTCGACCTGCGCGGCTGGCGGCGCTGGCTGCACGCGCTGGCGCGGACGTTCCCGCTGGGCACATGGTTCGGCGTGCCGGTGGACATGTATTGGGCGGCGGCCGTGGTGGTGCCACTGCTGCTGCTGCGCTGGATCGGTCCGGTCAGCGCGACCTGGCCCCAGGCGTTCGCGCTGACGGCGATCGGCAGCGTGCTGCTGTTCACGATCGTCTGGACGCACGAGATGGGGCACATCGTCGCCGCGCGGCGCCACCGCATCCCGGCGCACCGGATCGCCCTGTCGCCGCTGGGCGGTGTGGCGCACCTCGCGGCGCCGGCGCGCGGTCCGGGTCAGGAGATCGCGATCGCGCTGGCCGGCCCGGCGACCCACGTGCTGTGGCTCGCGATCGCGTGGCCGCTGCAGCAGGTGGTGCCGGCCGGCCTGCTGGCGCCGGCGGCATGGTCCTGGTCGCCGGTCGACTTCACGCTGTGGTTCCTGGTGACGACGAACGGCGCGCTGCTGCTGTTCAACCTGCTGCCGATCTGGCCGCTCGACGGCGGACGCACGCTGCGCGCGCTGCTCGCCCGGCGCGTCCACCCCAACCGCGCGACATTGTGGGCGACGCAGGTCGGCCTGGTCGGCGGCGCGTGCCTGATGGTCTACGGCCTGTTGCAGCGCGAGCTCGCCGGCGCGCTGCCGTTCGTGATCGGCCTGTCGTGCCTGTCGGCGTCGCTGCAGGAACGCCGCGCGGCGCGCTACGTGCCGGTCTACCACCACGTCGTCCGTGAGCCGTGGGAGAGCGATCCGGATGCCTGGCGACGCGGCGACGATCCGTTCGTCGGCGACGCCGGGGCGTCGTCGCCGGCAGCGCCCACGGCGCGTGGTGCCCGGCGGTCCGCGGCGCGCGCCGCGGCGGCGGCCGAGCGCGATGCGGCGCTCGACCGCGAGGTCGATCGCGTGCTCGAACGCCTGCACGAGGTCGGCATGCATGGCCTGACCGGGCGCGAGAAGGCGGTGCTGAAGCGCGCCGCGAAGCGCCGCCGCGGCACCGGCTGATCTATTACTCCCGCGTTTCCTCGCGTGGCGAGCGGATTCGCCTTCGGCGAGCGGGAGTAG
>CAYMRG010000589.1:0-3699 GCA_964392555.1 uncultured candidatus Brocadiaceae bacterium | reverse complement strand
CGGATCGCGCCGTCCGCCGCAACCGTGGCGATCCTGGCACCGTCCGGGCTGAAGGTCGCATCGCGCAGAGGGACGTTCGCCGCGTGGATGCGGCTGATCAGATGGTCCGTGCGCAGATCGAATACGGCGACCGTGCCGTCCTTGGCGGCGCTGACCGCGAGGTCGCCGACCGGAGCACGCTTCAGCACCGTCAACATGTTGTCGTGCCTGCCGGCAGCCATGACCAGACCCTCGAGCGAGGGGCTTCTGCACCGATAGACCTTGCCCGACCAGATCCCGCCGATGAACAGCGTATCGCCCTTGCTGCAGCACAGCAGATGACCGGGAGTCGGCCCGATGGGCAGGTGACGTGACGTCTCCCCGCCGGTCAGATCGATTGCGGTGACGTTCTGGTCTTCGGCAGCGCAATACAGCCAGCGGCCCTCCGGCCCGGCGGCCAGCGCGAACACGCGGCTCGCGCCGACCCGATCCACGGCCCCGATCCGTTCGCGGTGCACGACCGCTGCGTGCTCGAAGTCGACGCAGCACACGGCACCATCGACCCCGCCCGTGAAGAGCCACGGGTGATTCGGCGACAACCCCCCGCACAGGATCTCGCCGTCGTGGCAGGCAACCGAGGCCACCGGATCGCCGGCGGCCGTGAAGGTGGCCACGGCACCATCCGCGGTGGCCACAACGATCCGATCGGCCGAACCGAACCAGCAGTCGACCGCCGCGCACTTCCCGAGCGTGCGCTCGCGTCCCGAGGCCTCCACCAGCAGCGGTGCCGTGGTGGTCGGCAGGAGCACGGCACGACCGTCCGGTGCGAACCGCGCGCGGCGCAGCGGCCGACCGGGCGCGAAGCGTTGCCGCAGCGCCCCCGAATCGGCATCGAACAACCAAGCGCCTTCGCTGCCGGCACAGAGCAGGTGGCTGCCGCCGCCGTCGAATTCGACCGTGTCGACGTCGCCGATCGCTCCCTTCATCTCGGGCAGGAACGGCCGTTCGCCGGCATACCACGACTGCACCATGCCGCCGCTGGTCCAGAGCCGCGTCCCGGCGTGGTTCCAGCACAGCGCGCGCGCCCGCGTCGCCACGCCGTGCAGGGTGCGCACGAGGCGCCAGGTCGCCACGTCGTAGATCCTCGCCGTGTCGTCCCACGCAACGACGGCGAGCTGCTGGCCGTCGTCGCGGAACGCACCGCGGAACACCGAGCGATCGTCGAAGTCGGCGTAGTGCACGCGGCGCTCGGCGGACTCGAGGTCGAACACGGAGAGGCCGTCCTGGGCGCCGCAGACGAGCGACTTGCCGTCACCGCAGAACGCGACCCAGCGGACGATCCCGCCGGTTGCACAGCGCTGCACGATCTCGCCGCTGCGGACATCGCGCACCTCGACGCAGCCCTCCGCGCACGCGATCGCCAGCCGGTCGCCCGAAGGATTCCAGGCGAGCCAGTGGGGCCACGACGGAAACGGCCCGAAGGTGTGCTCGAGCGCGCCATCGCCGGAGTCGAACACGCGCACCGTCTTGTCGCCGACGGCGCAGTTGCGGATCTGGCCGCCGAGCGTCGCCAACAGGCCAGACGGCGCGAACGCCGCGAAGGTGACTCCGCCGGTGTGACCGATGCAGCGCACGACGTCGGCCCGTTCGGGATCGACGACGGCCACCATGCCATCGGCGCCGCAGCTGGCAACGGTGCCGCCGGTCGCGGTGACGGCCAGGTAGCCCACGGCCGACGCCTCGCCGTCGGCTCGGGCGTGCACGTGCCATTCGCGCGGCGTCGCCCCATCCGCCGCATCGAACCGCCGCAGCACGCCGTCCGCGGCCGCTGCCCACAACGATCCGTCCGCCGCGAGTGCGGGGACGACCCAGCCGTCGTTCGCCACGCGCAGCCGCGCCACACCGCGCCCGGTCGCCGTGTCGATCACCTGCAGCGACCCGTCGTCGAGCCCCCGGACGATCTGCCGGTCGTCGCTGCGGATGGCGAGCGACGGCCAATCGCGCGGCACCGGCTGCTCGTCCGCGAGCAGGGCATGCTCCTCCCAGCAGGCGTCCAGGACCTGGTAGAGGACGTCGTTGATCTCGGGGTCGTGTTCGTCGATCGCCGCCTCGCAGGCGGCGTGCAGGGCGAGGCCGGGCTGCTGCGCGGCCAGTTGCTGGGCCAGATGCGCCTGCCGCAGCGCGAGCAGGCGGGTGCGTTCGTGCGCGAGCTGCGCCAGGAGCGCGAACGCCGTGGCGAGACCCGCCAGCAGCAGGCAGGCGCTGACCGCCACCACCGGATGTCGCTGGACCGCCCGCCGCAGGCGCAGCCACGCACCGAGCGGCTGGGCGGCGATCGGTTCGCCGGCCAACACGTGGCGGAGATCCTCGGCCAACGCCGCCGCGCTGGCGTAGCGTCGCATCGGATCGCGTTCGATCGCCGTGGCGACGACCGTCGCCAGTCGCCCCCCTGCCGCCGGCAGGACCCGATGCAGGGCATCGGGCATGCCCGCGGTGATGGCGCGCCGCAGCGCTTCCTGCGTCGCGCCGACGAACGGTCGCACGCCGCGCAACGTCTCGTAGATGGTGACGCCGAGCGAGTAGACGTCGCTGCGCTCGTCACCCGAGCTGCCCGCGAGCACCTCGGGCGCGATGTATGGCAGCGTGCCGAACAGCTCGCCGGATTGCGTCAACAGCTGGCCGTCGCCCTCGGCATCGCGAGCGAAGCCGAAATCGAGCAACACCGGCGCGCCAGCCGGCGTGACCATGAGGTTGGCAGGCTTGACGTCGCGATGCACGATGCCGAGCGTGTGGGCGGCCTGCAGCGCCGTCGCGGCAGCGGCGAAGAACTCCAGCCAAGCCGTGATGCCAGCGCGATCGAGCGGCCGTGCGATGCCACCGGGCCTCGCCAGCAACGTCGCCAGCGTCACGCCGGGCACGAACTGCATCGCCAGGTACGGCGTCGCGCCATCGAGCTGCGCGTCGTGCACGGCGCAGATGCCGGGGTGAGCGAGCCGCGCCAGCACCTTCGCCTCGCGCCGCAGACGCTCGACGCGGGCCTGCGACAAGAACGTCGTCGCCAGCACCTTCAGGGCGACGGGTCGACCGAGGCGCTGGTCGACGGCGAGCCAGACCTCGCCCTGACCACCTTGACCCAGCAGCCGTGTCTTGCGGTAAGGGCCGATCGACGCGTGGTCACCACCCTCCCGCGCCTCCACCTGGGGCGGCGTCGTGCGGGCCAGGAACTCGCGGGCCACGGCGGCTTCATGCCCGGGGAAGCGAGCCAGATACTCGCCGAGACCACGCACGACGCCCGCAGCGCGATCCGCGCACCACATCTCGACGAAGTCGCCGACCGCCGCGGCCGCGCCGATGTCACCGTCGGTTGGCGGATCAGCGTTCATCGAGGCCGGTCAACGCAGCACGGCGGACGTGTTGGTGTAGAGCCAGACGAACGACTTGCGCTGCGCCTTCGGCTCCAGCTTGTCGAGCTCTTCGTCGAGCGGCCGACGTGCCGCGGCGATCTTCTGCCGCGCGTCCTTCTGGCCCGCGATCGCCGCCTTGTAGGGCTCCATGTCCAGTTCGCCGTCGGCCTTGGCCTTGGGCTTCGGCAGGGCCGCGTTGAGCGCCTGCATCTCGATCTCGAGTTTGCCGAGATCGCCGTGCAGCGCCTCAACGCGCGCCTTCTGCTCGTCGGTCAACGGCGCGACCTTGGGTGCCCACATCGAGTATCCGCCGACG
>CAYMRG010000588.1:0-3701 GCA_964392555.1 uncultured candidatus Brocadiaceae bacterium | reverse complement strand
ACCGGCGCGTGCAGGACCATCGGCTCGGCAACCGCCTCGGCGAACTCGACGCACTGCTCGGCGACCGCACGCTGCGACGGCCGACCAGCAGCGAAGCCGAACGAGTGCTCGGGCGCGCGGTCGCGATGCTGCCGACCTGGGCCGATGGCAAGACGATTGCCGCAGCCGCACTCGCCGCCCACGACCTGGCACCCGACGACCCGCGAACGCTCAACCTGCTGGGCATGGCGACGCTGCGCTGGCGCGGCGCCGAAGGCGGCGACGCGGCGTGGCGGCTGTGGCAACGTGCCGTCGCCCTCGACCCGACCTACCTGCCGGCCGCGAGCAACCTGGCGAGCCTGGCGACGGCCGCCGGTGATGCGGCGCTGCAGCGAGTGGCGGCCGCCGAACTGGCCCGCCGCCGCAATCCGACCGAGTGGCGCGCCGTCGACGGCCCCACGCTGCCGTTCGGCTACACCGGACTGGCGATCGATCGCTCGCTGGCGCTGCAGAGCGCGGTGCGCCACGGCGACGTCGGCGAGTTCGCGGCGACGCTCAGCCCGTGAAAACCCGGAGGTTCGTTACGCACTCCTGCGCCGCGTAGTTTCTTGACCGCCATACGGGCATGGGGAACCATCCGGGTTCTCTCGACAGGGAGGGCAACCGCTCTCTCGACCAACCTCGCCCCATGGCCCAACCAGCTCCGAAGTCTTCCCACAAATGGTCGTTCTACCGCGCCGGCGGTGTCGACCAGGTCCGCCTCGACAAAGGCGCCGACATCCTCAACCTCGACCAGCTCGACCAGAAACTCTGGGTCGCGCTGAGCTGCCCGACCAAGGGCCTCGAGATCGATTCGCGGACCCTCGAGCTGCTCGACGCCGACAACGACGCGCACGTTCGCCCGCCGGAGATCGTCGCCGCGGCGAAGTGGCTGCGCGACGTGGTCGCCAACCCGGACTCGCTGGTCAAGGGTGACTCGACGCTGGCGCTGACCAACCTGCGCAAGGACACGGCCGAAGGCAAGGCGCTGATCGCCTCGGCGCTGCACATGCTGAAGTCGCTCGGCAAGGAAGGCTCGTCGATCACGGTCGACGACGCCAAGAAGAGCGCCGACGTGCTGAAGAACGCGGTCCGCAACGGCGACGGCGTGGTCCCGCCGGACACCGTCGGTGACGAGAAGGCGCGCAAGGTCGCCGAGGACATCGTCGCCTGCATGGGCGGCGTGGCAGACCGTTCGGGCAAGCTCGGCTTCGACCAGGCGCAGCTCGATGCGTTCTTCGCCGCGTGCGCCGATTTCGACGCGTGGCAGAAGGCCGGCGAGGGCGACGCCAAGAACGTCTTCCCGTTCGGCGACGGGACCGCCGCGGCCCACGGCGCCTACACGGCGGTCAAGGCCAAGGTCGACGACTACTTCGGTCGCTGCCGCCTCGCGGCGTTCGACGGCCGCGCGCTCGCCGCGGTCAACCGCCACGAGGACGAGTTCAAGGCCGCCGCGGCCAAGGAACTGACGATGACGGCATGCGAGTTCTCGGGCTTCCCGCTCGCGACCGTCGCGCCCGACAAGGCGCTGCCGCTCGGCAAGGGCGTCAACCCCGCCTGGGCCGACGCCGTCGCCGCGCTGAAGGGCGCGTGCTGCAAGGACAAGGACCAGCTCACCGAGAGCGACTGGATCGCACTCGGCGCGAAGTTCGGCGGCTACACCGGCTGGCTCGGCAAGAAGGCGGGCGGCGCGGTCGAGAAGCTCGGCAAGGCGCGCGTGCGCGAGATCCTCGCCGGCAAGACCAAGGACCAGCTCGCGCAGGAGATCGCCGCGGACCTCGCGGTCGCCGGCGAGGTCGACGCGATGGCGCGCGTCGAGAAGCTCGCGCACCTCAACCGCGACTTCCACAAGCTGCTGAACAACTACGTCAGCTTCACGGACTTCTACGCGCGCCGCGGCGCGATCTTCCAGGCCGGCACGCTCTACCTCGACGGCCGTGCCTGCGACATGTGCTTCCACGTCCAGGACGCCGGCAAGCACGGCAAGATGGCGCCGATGTCCAACGCCTACCTGGCCTACGTCGACTGCACGCGGCCGGGCGGCGAGAAGATGAGCGTCGCGTGCGCGTTCACCGCCGGCGACAGCGACAACCTGTTCGAAGGCCGCAACGGCATCTTCTACGACCGCAAGGGTCGCGACTGGGACGCGACGATCACGAAGATCGTCAGCAACCCGATCAGCATCCGGCAGGCGTTCTGGTCGCCGTACAAGAAGGTGCTGCGCGGCATCCAGGAAGCCGTCGCCAAGAAGGCGGCCGCTGCCGACGACGCGGCGAACGCGCGGCTCGCCGCGGGCGCGGCTGCGGCCGGTGAGGCCGCCAAGGGCGGCGAGGCGCCGAAGTCCAAGTTCGACATCGGCATGATCGCCGCGCTGGGTGTCGCCGTCGGCGGCATCAGCACCGCGCTGGCCGGCGTCCTGTCGGGCTTCCTCGGCCTCGGCCCGTGGATCCCGCTCGGCATCATCGGCCTGCTGCTGGCGATCTCCGGCCCGTCGATGTTCATCGCCTGGCTGAAGCTGCGCACGCGCAACCTCGGTCCGATCCTCGACGCCAACGGCTGGGCCGTGAACACGTTGACCCGCGTCAACATCCCGCTCGGCGGTTCGCTGACCGAGACGCCGCGGATCCCGGCCGGTTCGGAACGTTCGCTGGTCGACCCGTACGCGCCGAAGAAGAGCATCTGGCCGAAGGTGCTGCTGTTCCTGCTGGTGCTCGCTGGCATCGGCTTCGGCCTCTACCGCCTGAACTTCCTGCACAAGTGGTTCCCGGACTACATCCCCGAATACGTGGGCGCGCAGTTCGACGGACCGGAGCACGGCGTGGCGGGCGGCGACGCGGTGGTCGTCAAGCTCGGCTCCGGCGCGGCCAAGGTGAAGGTCACCGGCCTCGACGGCGTCGCCGAGCTGCCGGTCGACGCGACGTCCAAGGCGGTCACCGTGCCGATGGCGACGGCCAAGGCGGACTCGACCGTGACGCTGGTCGACGACTCGTCGGCGCACCCGCAGTCGCACTACATCAAGGTCGAAGCGAAGAAGTGAGGTAGCGCCTCACGGCTGCCGGTCTCCCGGCTCTGGCCAAACGGGCCGCGACGGCAACCCCGTCGCGGCCCGTTCGCGTTTCCGGTGCTCCCGCACGCAACCCCCTGCGCTGCTGCGACCGGGATCCGCATCCTGATCCCCCCTGGTGACCGAGACCGGCTCGGCAACAATGCTGCGGACCACTCCTCCCATGAAGACACACATCGCGATCACCCTTTCCCTGTCCGCCGCGATCGCTCTGCCCGCGCAGACGTCCGTGGACTACCAGCTGCACCACGATTTCTTGCCGACCGCCGGCGTCTACGTGAACCTCGGATCGACGGGCTCGGTCAACGACGGCACACCCGTCGGCAACGTGACCCTCGTGACCGGACCGATCGGCACGGCGGTCAACCTCGGCGGTGCGATGGGCGATGAGATCGACTGCGGCCCGTCGCCGGTGCTCGGTGCCCAGGAACGCACCGTTTCGGTCTGGGCCAGGACGACGGCCGCGACGGGCCTCGTCACGCCGCTCTCGCTCGGCACGAACCCCGGCAACGGCACCAAGTGGGACATGGACATCGACTGCGTGAACGGCGGTGTCTTCGAACTCGGCATCAGCGGCGGCCGCACGACCGGTTCGGACCCGGCGGTCAACGACGGCCAG
>CAYMRG010000587.1:0-3703 GCA_964392555.1 uncultured candidatus Brocadiaceae bacterium | reverse complement strand
GTGTTCGGTCAGGCTCGCGGCCAACGGTGTCGCCGCGAGCGCGCCATCGGGCAGCTGCAGCAACCGGTCCTCGGCCTCGCGCGTCTCGCCGAGGCGCGTCGACGACCGCAGCCAGGCGCGCAGGTCGGCGTGGGCGATCGCGCGCCGCGCACCGATCCACTGCACCAGCCGCTCGGCGGCCGCGTGCAGCGCCGAAGGCAGGTTCGCGCGCAGCGCCGGCACTTCGGCCAGCAGAACGTCGAGATCGCGAACCACGCCGAGCCGGCGCGCGGTGGCCTTGTGGTGGGCGAGGATCGCCTCGCTGTCGTCCGCGCCCCAGAGCGGCGCGAACGCGCGCACGACGCAGCGGATGCGCCGCAGCGCGGTCCGCATGCCGTGCACGGCCTCCGGATCGAGGCCGGTCCGGACGCCACCCTCGTGGCGTCGGATCTGCTCGGCGAGGCGTGACGCGATCGCCTGCACGGCGGCGCCGGTCGGGGTGGTGTCGCGGATCGCGAGGGTGCGTACCGCCGGCGCCTCGATCCCGAGCTGGCGGCGCGCGTGGCTCGGCTTGTCGTCGTCGGCCGGTTGCAGCGGCAGCCGCCGCACCAGTTGCTGGGCGATGTGCTCGCAGGTCGGCAGGTCGTCGAGGACTTCGAGCTCGACCTCGGCGAACGACACGTCGCGGCCGTTGGCCGACGCGCGGACGTGGTCGATGTCGAGCCGTGCC
The DNA here is from genome assembly GCA_964392555.1 of uncultured candidatus Brocadiaceae bacterium. Lineage (GTDB taxonomy): Bacteria > Planctomycetota > UBA1135 > UBA1135 > UBA2386 > CAYMRG01. Next base: position 2,994 of record CAYMRG010000587.1, on the reverse strand, counting down.
AGCGCGCGATCGTCGGTGAACAGCGTGCGCCGTTCGCGCTGCACGCGCAGGCGCAGCGCCGGCGCCAGCGGCCGGTCCAGAGCCAGCGGCTCGACCGCGTCGCGCAGCGGATCGGGCAGGTCGCGCGCGTGGCCCGGCGGCGCGCCGGCCGACCAGGGCGCCTCGAACTCGTTGCGCACGAACAAGCCGTTGCCGCGGTAGCCGCGGTCCTTGCAGGCCAGCTGCGGTACCCCGTCGCCTTCGCGCAGGCGCAGACCGAGGCCGTGCGCGAGCAGGGAGCCGGCGCCGTCCTCGAAGTAGGTGTCGGTCAGTTCGCGCGGCGCGCTGGTGCGGTAATCGAGGCCGACCTCGCGGATCACGGCATCGATCGCCGCGATCTCCAGCGGCCGCGTCGCGCGCAGCTTGAACTCCGTCTCGATGGTGTGCGTCATGGTGCAGGGTGCGCCGTGGCGGCGGTGGCGATCATGGTGGGGCGAGGCGCACCGTCCGGCCGAAGAGCTGGGCGAACAGCGCGCCCTTCTCGGCGACGGCCCGCGCCTCGAGCGTCAGGCGCGTCCGCGGGTCGCCGGCGAGCACGGGGTGCAGTTCGACCTCGGTCGGCAGCACGTGCACGTGCACGTCGGCGACGACGCCGGCGTGCTGGCGGTCGAGCGCGTCGGCGAGCCGCAGCAGCGCGGTCAGGCGCTCGATCTGCGTCCGTTCGCGACGCCGCAGGGCCGCGAATTCCTCGTGATCGCGGCTCGGCGGGCCCTTGCGGTGGTAGCGCGCCAGCAGCGCGACCAGATGGCGCTCCTCTTCGGTCAGGCCGACCAGCTCGGTCGACTCGATCAGGTACTGCGAGTGCTTGTGGTGACCGTCGTTGTTGATCGCCACGCCGATGTCGTGCAGCAGCGCCGCGGCTTCGAGCAGCACGCGCGAACGGGCGTCGAGCCCGTGCAGGTCGCGCGTCTGGTCGAACAGCCGCCGCGCCAGCGTCAGCACGGTCTCGGCATGGCCCGTCTCGTGGTGGAACCGTCGCCCCATCGCACGGCACGACGACAGCACGACGTCGACGTGGTCGGCGGCGAGGAACGCTTCGAAGTGACCCTGCACGACGTCGTGCAGCAGACCGTCCTTGATGCCGACCCGCGGCACCAGGATGCGATCGGCGCCAGCCAGTTCGCCGAGCCGCGCGTAGACGACACCGGCCGGAACGATCGTGTCGGCGCGGTCCGGCTTCAGGCCGCGGCGCTCGATGCGCGCCGCGATCGGCAGCGCCGCCAGGTCCTGCACCTCGCGGCGCAGCTCGTCGAGCTCGCAGACGTCGACGCCGTCCTTCTGTTTGCCGCCGCGCCGCGCGACCAGCAGGTCGGCGAGGCTGTCGATGTTGCCGCCGACGGCGATGTAGCGATCGACGCGGCCGGCGGCGAAGCGGTCGGCGATGCGGTGTTCGAGACTGCGAAGGTGCTTCTGCAGCAGATCGACGAACGACTCACCGGCGCTCTCGCTCTCGGCCAGCGACTGCAGCATGCGCAGCGCGCCGAGGCGGTACGAGTCGGCGCTCGTCACCTGACCGTTCTCGATCATGACCAGTTCGACCGAGCCACCGCCGATGTCGACCAGCAGCGAGCGGCCGACGGTCAGCGGCATGCGCGACTCGATGGCGAGCTTCAGGAGGTAGGCCTCCTGGGTGCCCGAGATCACTTCGATCTCGATGCCGCAGGCCTCGCGGATGCGGTCGATGACCAGCTCGCGGTTGCGCGCGTCGCGCATCGCCGAGGTCGCGATCGCGCGGATGCGTGTCACGCCGAGCCGATCGCAGGTGGCGCGGAAGCGGCGGAACGCGTCGACGACGTCGAGCAAGAGCGCATCGGGAACCTGGCCGGTCGCGAACACCTCGCGGCCGAGCCGCAGCGCGAGGCGATGGTTCTCGAGGATCGCGGCTGCGCCGCCGGTCGCCTCGGCGACCAGGAAGCGGATCGCGTTGGAGCCCATGTCGACGATGCCGATACGCGCCGGAGCGGTCATGCCGCCGCAACGTAGCCGTCGCGCGGGGGGCTGGAAACGCCGCTGATGGGCCCGCCGCGCTGACGAGATCGGCTGTTGGCCGCGACGGCCCCCGTCGGGGTAGCATGGCGGCATGTCGCCCTCGCCCAACGAACCCACCGACGACGACCTGTCGAGCACCCTGCGCCACGTCAAAGCCGTGCAGGGCGAACACGACCACGATGTCTCTTGGTCGAATCTTCACGACAAGGTCGTGAAGTGGGTGGCCGAGGCGACGTCGGGCACCAACCTGCCGGCGGACAAGAGTCTCGAAGACCTGACGCAGGAGGTTCTGCTGCAGGTGTTCCGCGACATCGGCGAGTTCAAGGTCGAGCCCGGCGCGTCGTTCTCCGGCTGGGTGCGCATGATCGCGCATCGCAAGCTCAACGACGTCTGGCGGCGCGAACGCGCGAAGAAGCGCGGCGGCGGCAAGCAGAAGCATCTCGGCGACTTCGACGAGACCGGCGGCCGCGAGCGCTTCGCCGACGAACGCGTGCCGCGGCAGAGCATGCTGGTGCGCTACCAGGAGCTGCAGGACGCGCTGCAGAAGGCGCTCGGCGAACTCAGCGACAAGCACAAGCGCGTGATCGAGCTGCGCCTGTTCCAGGGCAAGAGCTTCGCCGAGATCATGCCGCTGCTCGGCTACACCAAGGAGGTCACCGTGCGCTCGCTGCACATGCGCGCGCTGCAGCGGCTGCAGGAGCTGCTCGCCAGCCACGGTGGCTGAGGAGCACAGTGGCTGAGGAGCACGGCGCCTGAGAAGCAGGGCGCCAGAGAGGCCGCCCCAGCCGACGCGGTCACCGCCGGGTCAGTTGAGCTTCTTCTCGCCGTTGTCGGAGGTGCGGCGGCGGATCCGCATCCGGGCAGGTTCTTCGCCGACCGCCGGTTTGGCCGGCTCGGCGGCGGGCGCAACCTCGACCGCGCGCGCGCGCGCCGGACCCGATGGGCCTGCGGTCGCGCCCGACGGGC
>CAYMRG010000586.1:0-3706 GCA_964392555.1 uncultured candidatus Brocadiaceae bacterium | reverse complement strand
GTGTTGGTCGCCGTCGACCGCGCCGCTCGCCAAGCCGTCGCCGTCGCGGAAGTGCCGGTCGGCGTCGATCATCGGATCGGCGCACCACTCCTGCACGTTGCCATGCATGTGGTAGAGGCCGAACGGATTCGGCAGCAGATCGTCGCACGGCACGCGGCCGCCGTAGGCGTTGGCCAGGTCTTCGCACCGCAGCAGTGCGTCGAGGTCGTCGCCAGGCCACCAACGGCTCGCGGTGCCGGCGCGGCAGGCGTGCTCCCACTGCGCTTCCGTGGGCAGCGCGAGGCCGTGCGCACGGCACAAACGGTCGCAGTCGACCCACGTCACGCGCGCGATCGGTTTGGTCTCGAAGCCGGCGCGCCCTTCGAAGCGCGCGCACTGGTGGAAGACGCCGAGCCCGGCCGCCATGCGGTTCCACTGGGCGTGGCTCAGTTCGTACTTGCTCAGCAAGTACGCATCGAGCGGCACGTCATGCCGAGTCTCGTTGTCCGACGCGTCGCGGTCGAAGTGTGCTGCGCGCGGATCGAAGCGCTGCGCGCCGATGTGAGCCGTGCCGCCTGGGATCAGCACCAGCACCACGCACGTGTCGCCGTCGAACGGCAGGCGGCCGGCCGGGTCGCGCTTCGGCACGCGGCCAGTGTGCACGAGCGCGAACTCGAGCAGGCCCGAGCCCGGGTCGATGCCGAGCGGCTGCAGCCCGGGCTGCGGCGCGAGGTCGAGACCGCCGTACGGCTTCGGTTGCGCGGCCACGGCGCGCGCGTCGCGCCATTCGGCGCGTTCGGCCAGATCAGCCAGCTCCGCGGTGCGCTGCGCGGCGAGCGCGGTGCGGCGCCGCAGCTCGGGCACGCGAGTCTCGGCGAGCCAATCGAGTTCGGCGACGGCGTCTTCCAGCGAGTCGTGGAGGTATTCGGTCGCCGCGTCGGCAAAGGCGTAGCGCCGTCGCGTGTCGACGACCGCTTGGAGTTGCGCGGCACGTTCGTCGAGCTTGCCCAGGCGATCGGCGATGGTCGCCTGCCACGCGCTGTCCGCGCGGCCTTCCCGGACCAGTTCCGCCAGGCGACCGGCGATGCGGCCGCGGTCGATGCGCACGCGCGCGAGTTCGTCGGCGGCGGGATCCACCGTCATCCTGCGGCGCGGCTCGGGCCGGTCGGTCGGCGTGCCGGTGCCGCGCAGGTCGGCCAGCGTCTGGTGCAGTTGCGGCAGCTGGCCGAGCAGGTCGTTGGCGGCGCGTTCGACCGCCTGCAGCACGGCGGCATTCTCGGGGGCCGGGCCGGGAGCGCCGTCGATCGCCTCCTGCAGCAGGCGCACGTCGCGTCCGACCTTGACGCTGCGGAACTGGTCGAGCCGCTGCTGCGCGGTCGCCTGGCTGTCGGTCAGCGCCGCCAGCAGCACGAGCACGACGACGAGACTGCCCGTCACAGCCGCCAAGAACCCCGCGGCGATCGGGTTGCGCGCGCACCAGCGCCACGTGCGCGTCGCCATGCCGACCGGTCGCGCCGCAACGGCGTGGCCCGAACGCCAGCGCCGCAGGTCATCGGCGAACGCCGCCGCCGACGGGTAGCGCGAGTCGGGGGCCTTCTCCATCGCGTGCAGCACGATCGCATCGAGGTCGCGCGGCACGTGCGCATTGAGACGCGACGGCGGACGCGGGTCGGTGCGTTCGATCCGGGCGCGCAGCTCGGAGATGGTGTCGCCGACGAACGGGCGCTGCAGCGTCAGCAGCTCGTAGCACATCGCCGCCAGCGAGAACACGTCGCTGCGCGCATCGATTTCGCCGCGGCCGCCGCGCTGCTGCTCGGGCGACGCGTAGCTCGGCGTGCCGGCGAAGTCGCCGGTCATCGTGACGGACAAGGCGTCGTCACTGCGCGCGATGCCGAAGTCGGTCAGCTTCGCGCTGCCGTCGCTGCGCACGATGACGTTGCCCGGCTTGACGTCGCGGTGCACGATGCCGGCCGCGTGTGCGCACGCGAGGGCGTCGGCGATCTGGATCGTGAGGTCGACGGCGACGCCGACCAGTCCGCCGCCGAGCTTGCCGGGCCGGTGCCAGTCGCGAGGTTCGCCGGGCGACGCGTCGCGGCTGGCGTCGCGCACCGCGGCACCGAAGGCGGCGGCCGACACGGTCGCGGCGGCGGTGGGCTGCAGCCGCGTCAGGACCTCGGCGAGGGTCGTGCCACGCACCAGCTCCATCGCATACCACGGCTGGCCGTCGTGCTGCCCGCTGTCGAACACCTTGGTGATGCCGGGGTGGTCGAGGCTCGCCGCGAGCTGCGCTTCGCGGCGGAATCGCAGCACGGCGCGTTCGTCGAGCGCGAACGCCGACAGCAGCTTCAGCGCGACGCGGCGGCCGAGCGCGACCTGTTCGGCCTCGTAGACGACACCCATACCGCCGCGCCCGAGTTCGCGCACGACACGGTAGTGGCCGATCCGACGTTCGTCGGGCGCGTCGTCGGGCGCGTCGTCGGGCGCCTCGGCAGGTGCCGCCCCCGGCTCCTCCGCCGAGCACAGCAGGGGCTCCAGCAGATCGCGCAGGTCGTCGTGGTCGCGCAGCATTTGGTCGACGCTGCGCGGATCCTCACCGGCCAGATGGGCGTGATGGAGTTCGATGGCGCGGAGGAATCGATCCCCCTTCGATGGCTGCGGCGACGGCTCCATGAATCCTTGGACGGGATGGGTGCCGAGAATGTGCCCTGTGATGGGCGAACCGGACAATCCGTTCGGATTTCTTCGCGGCCGGGGCCGACGGTCGCGGACCCGCGCCATGTCGACCGGCGGGCCCCAGGATCCGCAGCAGCGTCGAGTCGGCGCGCTGGTAGCCCCAGATTGCGCCGACCAACGACAGCCCTGGCAGCACGACCAGCGCCCCGAGCACCGCGAGCGATGAGTCCTTGGTCGACCCGGCGGCGGCAGCCGTTTCCGGGTCGCCGCTGCTCGCTGCAGTTCGGCCTGACCGTTCGCCACGTTTCCGCCGCCGACCGGATGACGTTCCGGATGCTGCTCCGATTCCTCAGCGCGTCCTGCGGCCGCAACCAAAGGTTGCGCGGCGCTACGCGCCGCCAGAAGGGGCCGCAGGCACGCTGCAGTCTCCGGGGGCGACTACTACTCCCGCTCGCCAATGGCGAATCCGCTCGCCACGCGAGGAAACGCGGGAGCAGTAGATCAGTTGGCTTCTCCGAATCGCTTCGGTCCTGCTCCTGCCGACCTCGGTCGCGCTGGGCTACACGAGAGTAATACCCCTCGCGTCTGCGATCCCGGCGTTCTTCGCGACGATGACCGCCCTGGCGACCTTCGGGTGCCTCCTGCTGCGGACGACGGCCGTCCAGCAGATCACCTGGCGCAACCGCCTCGCCAGCCGGTGCCTGCCGTTCGCGCAGCACATGGGAGGCGGCACGCTGTTCCAGGTCCTCCTCTCGTCGGTGCTCGGCAGCGCGGCGACCGGTGCGTTCGTGTTCTTGTTCGTCTGGCTCGAGCACCGTAGGGCGCTGCCGCCGTGGCACCTCGCGGCTGCGTGGGGCCTCGATGCAGTGACGCTGCTCGGTCTGGCGGTGATGCAGACTCGCGTCTACCGGCACAGCGCGCCGTCGCGGCAGCGCGGCCGGTGGCTGTTCCTCTTCGTGGTCGCGCAGATCGTCATCAGCACCATGCTGCACTTGTCCGACCGAAGCGAGCTCGCGACCGTGGTTGCCGCCTTGCCGCAGATGGTCCTACTCCT
>CAYMRG010000585.1:2245-3718 GCA_964392555.1 uncultured candidatus Brocadiaceae bacterium | reverse complement strand
CCTCCGCGCGCTTCGGCTCGCCTTCCTTGCAGGACGACGAAATCGGCGCGCTCGGCCGCCGCCGGCGGCGAAAGCGGCGCGCTCGCGTCACATCACGCGCACGACCATCACCGACACGTCGTCGTCGTAGGTCGTCCGGCCCGTGAATCGCGCCAGTTCGGCCTTGATGGTGTCGACGATCGACGTCGCCGCGTCGCCGGCGTGCTGTGCCAGCAGATCCGCGAGCCGATCCTCACCGAACATGTCGAGCTCGGCGTCCGCCGCCTCGGTGATGCCGTCCGTGTTTCGCCGTCCTGCGGCGTCAGGCGAGCCGAAGCGTGCTCGGCCGCCGCAGGCGGCGAAAGCGGCGCGCTCGCGTCACATCACGCGCACGACCATCACCGACACGTCGTCGTCGTAGGTCGTCCGGCCCGTGAATCGCGCCAGTTCGGCCTTGATGGTGTCGACGATCGACGTCGCCGCGTCGCCGGCGTGCTGTGCCAGCAGATCCGCGAGCCGATCCTCACCGAACATGTCGAGCTCGGCGTCCGCCGCCTCGGTGATGCCGTCCGTGTAGAGCAGCAGCACGTCGCCGACGCCGACCGCGGTCTCGTAGTGTTCGTATTCGGCCCCTTCGATGAAGCCGAACGGCGGCCCGTGCGAATCGATCCGCTCGACGGTGTTCGCGGCGCTGCGGTAGACCATCAGCGGACAATGGCCGGCGCTGGTGACGCGCACGCGACGCGACTCGCGATCGATGTGCAACAGCGCCGCCGTGATGAACATGCCGGTCGGTCCGACCTCGCTGACCACCTCGTTGTTCATCCAGGCGGAGAGCTCGTCGGTGTCCATCCACGGCGCGTTGGCGCGGTAGGTCGAACGGAACGACGTCATCAGCAGCGCCGAGTTGATGCCGTGGCCCGACGCGTCGGCGACGACCGCACACAGGTCACGGCGCACGCCGCTGAACAGGTCGATGTAGTCGCCGCCGATGCTCTGCGCGGCGATCGAGCTCCAGGCGACGTCGAATTCGCTGGTCGCCGGCATGGTCGTCGGCAGCAGCCGCTTCTGGATCTGGCTCGCGATCTGCAGCTCGCGCTCGCGCGAGCGGTTGACCGCCGAGATCGCCTCGAGCCGCAGACGATGCAGCAGCGCCGCGCCGAGCTGGCCGAGACTCTGCAGCCGGCCGAGGTAGTCGGCGATGCTGGCGCCGTCCGGCGCCGCGTTGAACAGCACGCACAATCCGGCCTCGACGCCGTGGTAGCGCAGCGGCAGCACGACGATGTTGTGCAGCATCGGCGGCAGGCATTCCGCAGCCAGCAGCGCCAGCGACCCATCGGCCGCGACCTCGGCGAACTGCGCGCGGTCGCCGACCAGCGCCGCCGGCCACGGCGTGCCGTCGCGGCTGCGCAAGCCGGCCAGCATCGCCTCGGGGATGCCGAGCGTCTGCTCGAGCACCAGCCCCGACTCCGCGTTGCCGACTTCGCGCAGCAC
>CAYMRG010000585.1:0-2235 GCA_964392555.1 uncultured candidatus Brocadiaceae bacterium | reverse complement strand
CAACAGCCGGGCGGCAACCGCCTCGCTGTCGCCTTCCTGGAACAGCACGATGCCCTCCTCGAGCACCTGCAGGCTGGCGCAGTAGCTGGCCGTCGCCTGCCGCGATTCCTCGTCGAGCGTCAGGTTCGCGAGCGCCGTCCCGTAGTGCGCGAGCGCCGCGGTCGCGATGGTGCGATGGTCGGCGTCGAGTTCCCGGCCGAAGAAGGCGAAGCCGATCTGATGGCCCTGGTAGTCGATCGACAGCAGCCGGTCGACCGGCACCGGCACCGCATCGCTGGCGAACTGTTGCCCGCGCGCCAACGGCAGGCCGTCGCCCAAGGTGCACGCCACACGCACCCGCCCTTCGGCGCCTTCGTGCAGGCAGATCGCCACGCCGACACCGGGCAGGGTGCGCGCCAGCTCGGCGGCGAAGCGCTCGTCGAGCTCGTTGGTCGAACGGCACACGTGCAGCTCGGTCAGAGCTGCCGCGTCGTTCCAGCCACCCGTTCGCGCGAGAACCGTCAAGGCATTCCTCAGTTGCCGAGGCTCGAGAGCGCCGTGACGGCGTCTTCCATGGCGACGACCAGCTCATCGCGGATCGCCGACCATTCCTCGGCGGAGAGGCCCAACACCGCCAGGTCGTCCTTGCTGACCGGGATCGCCGGCGAGCGACCGGGCAGGTAGCCGGAGCCGAGTTCGTGGGCGACGGCGTCGGCGAGCCGCACGACCGCGACCGTCCGGTCGCAGTTCCCCGGCGTGTCGTGGTGCTGCTTGATGACGTCCTGGACGTCGTTCGGCAGGTTCCACTTGGCGATCACCAGCGCCCCCGCCTCGGTATGGTCGATGCCGATCGAGGTCCGCTCGAACTCGGTGATCACGGTCGCGTTCGCCGCCCCCTTCTGGTGTTCGGCGAGGTACGAGACGAGGAGGAGCTTGCCGATGTCGTGCAGCAGGCCGGAGACGAACATCTGCTCGGCCGCGTCGGCCCCCATCTTGCACTTGCGCGCCAGCAGCTTCGCGCCGGCTGCGACACAGGCCGCGTGCACCCACAGACCGCGCGGCTCATGGCCGTAGCAGGCGAAATCGCGCTGCATGAACTTCGCCGTGCTGGTCGCCAGCACCAGGCTGCGCACACCGCGGAAGTCGAGCACCATGACGGCCTCCTTGACGGTGCGGATCGGTCGATTCAGCCCGTAGAACGGCGAATTGACCATCGCCAACATCTTCGCCACCAGGACCTGGTCGACCTGCATCAGGCGCTCGAGGTCCTGTGGCTCGGTCTCCTGCTTGTTGAGGACGCCCAGCAACCGGACGACGAGATCGGGCAGCGGCGGGATCAGGTCGCTCTTGTGGAGGATCTCCCGGCGGGTTTTCTCCTGAAGGGCGAGCTGGCTCAGCGTGGAGTGGTTCATTGGTGACGCACGACCGAACCGGTCTGCGTGGCCTTTCGACCGGATACCAGCCGCCGCTTGATCGGTGTTCTCACGGATGCCGGGGCGATCTCGCCAAGTCGCGATGGCGCCGTGCCCGTGGTGCTTCGGGCGGCGGTCGAATCTCTGCGGGAAATCCCTCAGTCCCGAGGCATCGGCGGCCCTCGGATCAAGCACCGGCGGGGTTTCGTCGATACGACCGGCCATGCACCCGAGCGACCGCGAGGATCCTCCGCCACCGGTGATCATGCCGTCGACCGCGCCGCGCCGCCGCGCCGGCGCCGGTCTGCCGCGACGGCTGCGATTCGTGCTCGACGCGCTGCTCGGTGCGAGCCTGATGATGGCAGTCCACCTGTTCGTCGTGCAGGTGTCGATCGTCAAGGGCAAGTCGATGGAGCCATGCCTGCACGATGGCGACCGCCTGGTCGTCGATCGCTTCGCCTACAACCTCGGCGACGTGCGCCGCGGCGACGTCGTCGTACTCCGCTACCCGCTCGATCCCGATCTCGACTTCGTCAAGCGAATCGTCGGCCTGCCCGGCGATCGCATCGAGATGCACAACGGCACGCTGTTCGTGAACGGCACGGCGTGCGACGCCTACGGCTGCATCCCCGACCACCAGGAACTGCCGCCGATGGTCGTGCCGCAGCAGAACTACTACGTGCTCGGCGACAACCGCCCCATCAGCTGCGATTCGCGCGACTTCGGCCTCGTCGCGCAGAGTCTGCTGAAGGGGAGGGTGCGGGCCAGGTTCTGGCCCCTCACCACCGCCACCCTCTTCTGACGGGCGAGTGCGTGGCGATGGCCGTGGGGCTGCGTCAGGCTC
>CAYMRG010000584.1:0-3729 GCA_964392555.1 uncultured candidatus Brocadiaceae bacterium | reverse complement strand
GGCGAGGTGGGCGGTCGACGCCGGCTCCCTGGTCGTGGTCGGCCTGGTCTCGGTGGCGACCTACCGCGGCATCGACCGGCCGTACCAGCGCCTGGCGCGGCGCCGCGCCGCGACCACGGCGGCGAATCGCGAATAGTCGCCGGTCCCGGCCGCTACCGGCGCCCTTCCCGAGGCGCACGATGCACTACCACGGCCAGCCGGTTCCGCCCCCCCTGCCGCCGCTCCCGCCGGCTCCCCCACCGCTGCCCCCGCGGTGCTGGTTCGCGCCGCGGTCGGCCCGGTCCGCCCCGTCGCCCACCATCCCGTCGCCCGCCACCCTGCCGCCCGCCACCCCGCCGCCCGCGCCGTCGTGCGGTCGCCGCGCCGGCAGCGCGCCGTCGGCCGGCTACGCGGTGCTGGCCACGCTCGGCGCCGGCGTCGCCGGGCTCGCCTCGCACTACCAGAACCCCGACGTGCTGACGACCGGGATCGCCGCCGGGATCACGTTCGTCGGTGCGTTCCTCGGCCTGCACCTGCTGCATTGGGTCGGCCGGCTCGTCTGGGGCGCCGCGCGGATCGCCGCGCCGGTCGCTCTGGTGCTGGCGATCGGCTGTGCGCTCGACTGCCGCTGGGCCGAACGGACGGTGCGCTGGCTGCACGCAGCGGGCGAACGGGGCCTGTCCCTCGCGCACCAGGCCTTCGCGGGCAACTGATGGAACGATTGGGGAAAGCCCGCCGCGAGCCCCGGATCCGCTGTGCCGCTACTCCCTCGCTCGCGAATACGCCGCAGCGTTCCCCAATCGTTCCATCAGTCCTCAGTTTGCTCGAGGCGTCAGCGAACGCGCCGGCCGCAGGCCGATCCGCTCGCTGATCGCGTTCGGGCGCAGCAACATCCGCGACGCCACCTGGGCGAACGCAGCCGTGTCGCCGTAGGACCCGCCGCGCACGGCGCGGTCCCCATCCCGGAAGGCGCCGCGGAAACCATCGCCCGGCCGCGGGGGCTTGCCTTCGGTCGTCGCACCATCCAGGCACCACTCCGCGACGTTGCCGAGCATGTGCCAGAACCCCCAGGGGTTCGGGGCCATCAGGTGGACCGGGGCCGTGTAGGCGAAGCCATCGTTCCACGACTCGTAGCTGGGCAGACCGATGTCGGCCTGCTCGGCCGAATGGTCGGCGAGGTTGGCGCATTCGCGAAGCCGGTCCGCGGCGCAGAACCACGTCGAGGTGGTGCCCGCGCGGCACGCATACTCCCACTGGGCTTCGGTCGGCAGCACGAGGCCGTGCTCGCGCAGCAACCCGTCGGCATCCAGGAAGTCGACCTGCGTGACCGGGTGCGCCGCCGTCATCATGGCTTCGGGTGGCGGCTGGCTCGCCCGGTACTTGCTGGGGAACATCTCGCGACGGTGACCGCGCGCCAGCCGGGTCCACTGCCCCTGGGTCAGTTCGTACTTGGCGAGCAGGAAGGGCGCCAGGTCGGTCACCGCCACCGCGGGGTCCGGTGCCAACGTCCCGCCGGGCACGAGCACGAACACGATGCCGGACTCTTCGCCGACGTCGTAGCCGCCGTCGGCGCGAGGGCGCGGGATCGGCAGGGCGGCTGGATCGCCGGTGCCGCTCCACGCCGATGCCAGGTCGTAGAACTCCCACAGTCCGGTCACCGGGTTGGCACCGATCGGCACGAGCCCATCGCAATCGTCGGCGAGCAACGCGAACGTCTGGCCGCGGTAGAGCACGCTGGCCGAACGACCGTCGGCCGCGGCGAGCGCCGCGCGGGCCTGCTGCCAGGTCGCAGGCGCCTGCGGGTGCGCCTGGGACAGCGCGCGGATGCGGTTTGCCCAGTCGAGTCGCTGCCGGACGTCGGCGATGCCTTCCTTCTGCAGCTGCACGATGTCGAAGCGCAGCCCCTCCAGCGTGTCGTGCAGGAACGACTGGGCCGGGTCCGCGAATTCGTACCGACGCGGTTCCGCGACGGCGGCCTGCGCCTTGGCGAGCACCTGCTCCCAGTAGGCGACGTTCCGGCCGGCTTCGGCGATCTCGCGATGCAGGTCGCGTTCGCGCTGCGCCAGCGCCGCGCGGCTGCCCACGTCCGCGCACGCCACCGCGCGCCGCGCGGCATCCCGTGCTTCGTCGTCCTTGCCGTTGGCGAACCAGGCCCAGGCCAGCGCATCGAGCGCCGCGCATTCCCCCGGCTTGCCGGCGGCCCTCTGCCGCGCGAGACGGGCGAGGGCGAGCCCCATCGCTTCGTCGCCGACGACGGACCGCTCCGCCATGTCCGGCGCCACGCGCACCATCGCCATGCCGATCAGGGCGCTCGCATCCAGGGCCAGCAGGTCGTCGGGCACCTGCGGCACCTCGAGCGGTCCCCCGGCGCGCACGGCCGCCGCGCGACGCGCCGTTTCGAGGCGACCCTCGGCGATGACGACGCCCTTCCATTCCGGTCGCTCGCGGCGATCGCGCTCGACCAATTCGGGGGTCCGCGGCAGCGCGCGTCGGCGCAGGTTCGCCAGCGTCTCGTCGATCTCGGGCAGCATCGCTTCCGCCCGCGCCGCGTCGCCTTGCAGCCACGCCGTCATCGCCGGCACCGTGCCGGGCCAGGCCGGCCACATGGACTTGGGGGCAACCGTCGCATTGCGCAGCAGCACGACGCCCGACAGCAGGTCGAACTCGCGCACCTTGTCGCTGAGCGCCTTGGCCCTGGCCGTCGCCAGTCCGTTGGCGCGGGACTCGGAAACTGCGAACACCAGCGACGCCGCCGCGCCGGCCAGCGCCGTCACGAACACGACCACCGCTGCGGCGACCTGCACGCGGTAGCGGCGCACGAACTTGCGCACGCGGTAGGCGGTCGACGGCGGGCCGACGTGCAGCGGTTCGTGGTCGAGGTAGCGGCGCAGATCGGCCGCGAACGGCCCGGGGCCCGCGTAGCGATCCTCCCGCCGCTTGGCCATCGCGGTCATCACCACCCAGTCGAGGTCGCCGCGCAGGGCACGCTGCAACGTCGCCGCACCGGTATCGCGCTCGGCGGCGACCCGCGATCGCTCGGCGAGCGGCAGTGAAGCCAGGCGCTGGCTCGGCCGCGGCGGTTCGACGTCGCGCAACAGGTGCTGGATCGCGAGCGTCCCGGTGCCCCGCAGCTGCTCCGTCGCGAATGGCAGCGAACCGACCAGCAATTCGTAGAGCATGACACCGAGCGAATAGACGTCGGCGCGCGTATCGACATCGTATTGCGCGGGGTCGGCCTGCTCGGGGGCCATGTATTCGAACGTGCCGACGATCTGCCCGGGGATCGTCATCGTCGCATCGTCCTCGGCGTCGCCCTTGCAGGCCTTGGCCAGGCCGAAATCGATGACCTTGACCTGCGGCCGGCCGTCGACCTCGACGACCAGCACGTTGCTCGGCTTCAGATCGCGGTGCACGACACCCTTCTGGTGCGCGTGCTCGACGGCGTCGGCGACCTGGATCAGCAGGGCCAGCCGCGCGGCGACCGGCAGCCGGCGCTCGTTGCAGAATTGCTGCAGGGGCACGCCGCGCACCATTTCCATGACGAAGAACGGCTGCCCGCGCTCGCTGGTGCCGCAGTCGAGCACCTTGGCGATGCCGTCGTGCTCCATCATCGCCAGCGCCTGGCGTTCGCGTTCGAAGCGCCGCACGACCGCGGCGCTGTCCATGCCGAGGCGCACGAGCTTCAGCGCCACGTCGCGCCGCACCGGTTCGGTCTGTTCGGCGCGGTAGACCACGCCCATGCCGCCCTCG